>CAYRGB010000109.1:0-4743 GCA_964423715.1 uncultured Methanosarcinales archaeon
CTGCTCACCTAAGTGGTGTCATTGTGGGTCTTTTCATGGGAATGAGGATCAAGAGCAAACGAAAACGTTACACGAGTAGTTATGGTTATAATTCCCGAAGGTGGTGAGGCTGCAGCATCATATTAACCATCTGACATGCTATCACCCCAGGCCTAAAGAAGGAGAAGAGGTCCCCTTACAGTTCATTGGTCTTGAAGAGAAGATCGCAGGTTGGTCCCCTTATCTGAAAAGGACCGTATATGTTGATGATCTTCAACCGACCGAAGGCCTTAAACGTATTCGTGAAATATTTCTTCTCAAAGTCTACAATTGGTTGTCAGACGGTCAGAGTGTTATTGAACTTACAAATGATGAGCGCATGCAATTTGAGGATGTGATGACCGATCTGTTATTGCATGGTGGTGAGATTCGCTATACACGTAAAAAATGCGGACGCAAAACATTCAACCATTTCAGATTAGAGAGAGCTTCTTCTTTTCATAGGAATATAAGAGAAGGGGTACTTGTGGATAAACTGCAATGAATATATGCATTTGTGTGTATATAATATGAATAACTGGGAATATGATCGCAACGCATAGGGTACAAACTCTTTTTAATGCATAACTATAATTATAGGCAAGTTCATATTTGGCATACAGAGGCACCTATGCAACATGTAAAAACCGGATTCAACTCGATCGTTAAATATCTCAGTACAAAGAAGGAATCAGATCGGAGATCCATAGGATTACTTGTTGATGGACCAAATGTGCTTAGAAAAGAATTCAACGTGAACCTCAAAGAGGTACGGGATGTACTGAAAGAATATGGCAATGTAAAGGTAGGTCGTGTGTTCTTGAACCAATATGCATCCGATAAATTGGTCGAAGCTGTTGAGAACAACGGTTTTGAACCGATCATCTGTTCTAGTGATGTCGATGTGCGGCTTGCTGTTGAAGGAATGGAGCTTGTATACAATCCTGCCATTGATACGATCGCGCTCGTTACACGAGACGCCGATTTCAAGCCGCTTCTGAATAAAGCTAACGAGCATGGCAAAGAAACGATCATATTTGGGGTTGAACCCGGATTCTCAATAGCACTCCGAAACTCTTCTGACTATGTTGTGATACTGAATGGTGGCAACATGGAAGGAGAAAAGAAGGATTATGAGGTAAATAGTGTAAATACGGCATAATGGATTGGTATAATAATGTTGGGACCAGAAATAGGAGCATTGTGCTCTTTTGCTTATTGATGTAACTTCACGTTATTGATCATTGATTCCAATCGTTTTCTCGAGATTCCGTGCTTGACCTCATTACAGGACTTGACCATGTCGATCAGTTGACATAGTTCGTCGTGTTCCAATGAATATCCCAGATCCTTAACGATGCCCTTGAGAGCTTTCATGCCGGTGTGTTTGCCGACAACGAGATTTCGCGTACCTCCTACTAATTTGGGATCGTAGAGTTCATATGTTCTTGGATCTTCAAGAATAGCCATCACATGGATGCCAGATTCATGTGTGAATGCATGTTTGCCCACAACCGCTTTGTTCACCGGTGTGCTCAGTCCGGAATATCTCTCAAGTTTACGTGCCGCACCGTTCAATCTGGTGGCATCATACCTATCGATCCCATACTGTATTCTCAAGGCCATAATGACCTCTTCCAACGCAGCATTTCCGGCTCTCTCACCAATGCCATTAAGAGTTGTATGTAGTTGCTTGGCACCAGCTTCAGCAGCTGCTAAGGTGTTTGCAGTTGCCATTCCCAGATCATCATGACAATGTATGCAGACCGGCGTATGAACTGTTCTTTTGATCTCACTGACCAGATAGTGCGTTGTGGTAGGGTTGAGTATCCCTATGGTATCTGCAATGCTCACATAGTCCACATTGTACTTCTCGGCTTCAAGGAATACTTTCTTGAGTACTGGGATGTCGGTTCTCGTCGCGTCCTCTGCTGCAAATCTTACCTTCAAACCATGGTCCTTTGCATATTCAATGGTGTTCATGGCACAAACCACAACATCCTTGCAGCTTTTGTGATACTTATGCTTGAGGTGTAGGTCCGACATTGCGATGAATATGCTAACCATATCCACATCACAGTCCAGTGCTGCATCCACATCTCCCACGATCGAACGCGCAAGACAACAGATGCTAGCATCAAGCCCGGAATTGCTGATCTCCTTGATACTGTTCCTTTCAGACGACGAAACTACCGGGAAGCCGGCTTCGATGATCTCAATACCCATTGCATCCAGCTCGTTTGCAAGGTCGAGTTTCTCTTCTTTGGTGAACGCTACTCCTGGTGTTTGCTCACCATCGCGGAGGGTTACATCACATATCTCAATATCAAGAGGTTCTATGTCTACGAATCTCATCAGCTCATTCCGAGAATATTCATCTGTGTCGGACATTATATATATTCCTATTTTTTTACGACGGACCTTCTTTCCTTAATCTATAAGTATTATATAAATTATTCACCCTTTAACCAGTGATATTAATCATTGTAATGTATCATGGCATCTGCCGGGCATCGGCAACGATATTCGCGATCTGTGCAGCAAATGCTCCAGCAATGAACCCTGCATCGATATTGACAACACCCAGTACAGAACATGATTGTAGCATTGACATCAGGGCTGCCTCTCCATGTCCTCCGTATCCATAGCCGGTCGAGACCGGTACTCCGATCACGGGCACATCGATCAGACCGGATACGATGGTTGGAAGGGTTCCCTCGCGCCCGGCTGCAACCACAACAGCATTTGCCTTTTTCTCCTTTAGCATCTCGATCTGCGGCAGAAGCCTGTGTATGCCGGCCACACCGACATCATATGCCGAGACGACCTCACAGCCCATTTCAAGGGCGATCACTTTTGCCTCTTCTGCGACCATTATATCCGCAGTACCGGCAGACAGGATGCCAACAACCCCTCCTGGACTCTCTACAGGAGTTCCATCATGGATGACCGCTGCACGCGCGTGGCTAAACCAGGTAATATTACCTTGTTCAAAAACGTCCTGCAGCACTTCGATCTGTGTATCTGAAACACGTGTTACCAGACACCTGCCTACCTGCTTGACCTGCATTCTCACGATCTGGACCAGGTCATCGGTACATTTTCCTTCTGCAAGGACTGCCTCAGGTATTCCTGTCCTATACTTGCGATGTGTATCGATCTTCGCAATGTCTGATGCACAGGTAAATCCCATTGCTCTGATCTGGTCAGCTGCACTATCAATATCCAGCTGGCTATTTCTGACCTTATCTAATATCGTTCCTAGTTCCATGTTTTGTTGTAGGTTATCGTAGTTTGTTCTGAACTCTTTGGTAGAATCCGCTCAACGGGGTTGTTACAAAACGGGCCGGATTGTTGGCCTGTGTAATGGATATCTGGTCGCACTTGTGAATCGAATATGTGTGTTGTCCATCGATCACAATTGCAGCCTCCTTTTCCGGCATCGTCATTTCTACCTTTATCAAGCCATTGGAAGGTACCACCCATGGGCGGGCCGATAGTTTGAAGGGTGCAAGGGGAACTATCAACACTGCTCCTACCCGAGGGTCAATGATCGGACCACCAGCGCTCATTGCGTATGCAGTGGAACCAGTGGGTGTTGCAATGACGACCCCATCAGCACGCAGTTCTTCAACCTTGCAACTATCCACAATGACTTCAAAAGTAAGGATCTTGGCAGGCCGTGCAGTGGTCAGGACAACCTCATTGGTGGCACAGGGAAGCGCCTTACCATTCAGGGATACTGCCAATCTGGTATGCTCGGTATATTGGAACCCTTGTAACGTATTCTCTATTGTTTCAATGGCATCCGAAGGATCCACATCTACCAGAAACCCAAGGGTCCCCATATTCACGCCCAGTATTGGTAATGGATCATCCATCCGGGATACATTGTGCAGGACTGTTCCATCACCACCCACAGAAACAATGAATTCCGCTCCATTATCACGCATTTTATCGACTTGCACGCTCTCGATACCCTCAATGCTCTCAAGGCCCAGGGAGGTTGCTGTATTTTGGTCAACAGCGATCTCTACCTTTGTTGCAAAGTGGTGTACAATAGATCGCACCATCTCAAGAACATCCTCATGGTTACATCTAGATACGATCCCAAACTTCTTAACTGTCATCAGTTACACCTCTGTGTGAGGCATAGGATATCTGGATGGGCTTGTCCATTGGATGCGATCATTGACAATCGGTTGATCACACTGTCATCCAGTTCAAGAGGCCTGCCATCTCCATCAGTAACAATACCTCCTGCTTCTTCCAGTATCAATTTCCCGGCAGCGACATCGACCAGACGCAGGGATCTTCGTATATCGACAAAGGCGTCCAGTTTTCCCGATGCAACATAACAGAGCTCCAGTGCAACACTCCCAAGTATCCGTATCCTTCGTATACTTTTGGACAGCTTGATGGTTCGTTCGACACGGTGTCGATATCCATAGATACTTGTACAGAAATTCTTGAGTGTTGAATTGGCTGAAGGTCCGATGGTCTTTCCATTTAAGTATGCCCCTTTGCCCAATTCAGCATGGTAGGTATCCCCATTTGCCAGGTTCTTAACATATCCGAACCAGATCTCAGAGAGATCCGGACTGCCAATGGCAATGGATATGCTATAGAAGGGAATACCATGAGCTGCATTGTATGTCCCATCCAGCGGGTCGAGAATAATGGCAAATTCAGGTGAATCTCCCAGTAGTATTTCGCCACATTCCT
>CAYRGB010000110.1:0-4669 GCA_964423715.1 uncultured Methanosarcinales archaeon
AGATACAGGGAGGTGATCCTCAGGTAACATCCAAGACCATTCCAATTGGAGAACATACTGCCCAGATAATGGCCCCTACCAATGGGTATGTGATCGAGTTCAACAATAAACGTCTGATCCAGATCGCACGAATAGCAGGTGCCCCCAACGACAAAGGAGCAGGTGTACAGATCCACAAGAAGCATGGTGAGTCGGTAAAGAAAGGTGAGCCTGTCCTTACTATATATGCAGAAAAAAAGGACAAACTAACTGAGGCACTCACAAATGCACAGCGAAAATCTCCGATCGTGGTCGAAGGAATGCTGCTTGAACAGGTACAATCGTTCAAAGAGGTCGAAGGTTGAAACGAACAGTTTAATAGGTATCGTTCCATTCCACTTCACATGCAAAACATAGTCATACTCCGGATCGGTCATCGGCCTGAACGTGATAAGAGGATCACCACCCATGTGGGTCTTACAGCGCGAGCTTTGGGTGCAGAAGGGATGTTACTCGCATCCAATGATAAAGGGATCAAGGCGGCTATTGAGGATGTGGTTGGTCGATGGGGCGGAAATTTCTATGTTAACAACGATGTGAACTGGAAAAGGGAGATCCGTGCGTGGAAAGAGGAGGGTGGGAAAGTGTGTCATCTTACCATGTACGGGACCAATCTACCCGATGCGGTGGAAGAGATGCAGGAATGTGAGAAATTGATGGTCGTTGTGGGTGCTGAGAAGGTGCCGTCCGAGATATATGACCTGGCCGACTGGAATGTGGCCGTTGGCAACCAGCCTCATTCCGAGGTCGCTGCTGTAGCACTCACACTGGACCGGATATCAAAAGATGAAACACTGGCGGGTGCTTTTAAGGATGCGGAACTGACGATCGTACCCACTGCACGGGGCAAACGTGTGATCGACAATACAAAGAATGCAGAGTTTGATCAGTCCTGATCCTCTCCTTTTTTCTCATCCATGTCCGTGCTGCGACCTCGTTTGACATCCACTCCGCGATAGATGTGTTTTCTTTCGTAATCACCATATCCACGGTGTTTACAGCGTTTCTTGTCCTGGGATTGTGTTAGCATCAACTCATCCAGATCCTCATCCGATATCTTGCGATCTGAGATGCTATCGTCAGAGACATCGCCATCGGATATCTCACCGTCTGAGGGCATGCCCATCACACCATCCGGATCAGAGGATTATGGTCGATGAACTCAACGCCGATTTCCAGTTTGTCCTGGAGACGCTCGCAGAGAACTTCCATTGCAGGGTTCTCGGTGGCATAGTGGGTCGCATCGATCAACACCATGTCGCTGTAATCGCGAATGATATCGTGTTTCAGCTCGGCTGATACATAGGCATCAACATCGTTCTCACGTGCGATATCCAGAAACTCATTTCTGAAACCACTTCCGCTGAACACCATCACTGTTCTGATCGTATCTCTTTGCCCCACATATTGAAGATGGGTATTGAGTGATTTGGACACATGGTTTATGAATACATCCGTGGAGCAAGAATCGATACTGCCCACCCGCCCGACATCCAGTTCCACGATATCGGTGAGCCCCAGACGCTGTGCCAGCACGTCGTTGACACCCCCACTCGCCCGGTCGTAATTGGTGTGCATGGAATACAGCGATATCTGGTTATTGAGAGCGATCTTCAGTACATCTCCAAGCTGTTTTGAGATCAGGTTCAGGGGATGGAAGATCAGTGTGTGGTGTGTGATGAGCAGGTCTGCGTCGATATCTACGGCCCGGGAGAGTACATATTCGGTGGGATCCAGGGACACTGCGATCTTCTGTACATCATTCTCACGATCAAGCGTCAGACCGATCCTGCCGGCATCGAACTCTTCTGCAAGACCTGGAGGGGCCATCTCCTCCAGTACTGGTATTATTTCATGAAGTTCCATAATAATTCCTTAATTCATGACCTGATATCAATCTATCGGATATTGTTGTCTGAAGTATGGTAATATAGATATATATTTATGCGATATGTCTAATCATACATAACGCTATAAAGTAGGTTTGTTACGCCGAGGATGGATGATGAGGACACGACATACCATAACATTACCTGCTCAAATACTGATCATAATTCTTGTAGTATCGCTGGCTACGGGTTGCATCACTGATGGCAGACCTGGTACTGATGGCAATGGGCCGTATGATGGATGCACGATCACTCTTTGCTGTGGAGCCGGTCTCATGAAGCCCATGAACGAGATCATTGCGAACTTTGAAAATGAGACCGGTGCCAGTGTGGATGTACATTATGGAGGCGCAGGTGAGATATTCGGAATACTTGCGTCTGGAATGGGAGATGTGTTCATTCCAGGTTCGTATTATCATACCGCTGAGGCCATGGAACGAGGATATGTATATAACGATACGGTACAGAACATTACGCTACACATACCTACCATCATCACATCCAAAGGGAATCCGAAGAACATCACTGTACTGGAAGACCTGGCGAACCCGGGGATAAAACTGGTGCTTGGAGACCCCAACGGTCCTGCCATTGGCAAGGTGTCAAAAAGGATGCTTGACAATGAAGGAATTTTGGAAGCAGTGGATCACAATGTGCAGACCTATACTCTTACCGTAAATCAATTGTTGCTGTATGTGGTCACCAACCATGCTGATGCAACTATCATCTGGGAGGATATAGTCACCTGGGAGGAAGCGAAGGGTGATCTTGTTGTTATCAAGATACCACCCGAGAAGAACCTGATACGTACGATCCCCACAGCGGTGTCTACCAACACGCAGAATATGGAAATAGCTCAAATGTTCAATGATTTTGTTACCAGCGAGGGGTCGTTGGTGGTATGGAACAAATGGGGCTTTGTGGCAGCTGAGAACTGACATGATGTAAATACCAAAATGGTGGAATGATCATTGAGAGGTGAACGCGACATATTTAAGACCACAACGATCCTGATAGCCTTATCGTTCACATCCATCCTCTTCTTGTCCATAGCTTCACTGTTCCTGATCGTCGAACCCTCAGACATTCTCATCTCCCTGTCCTCCCCGGAAATGGTCTACTCACTCAAACTCTCCGTTATGACTGCCTCCATCTCCACATTCCTGGTAATGCTGTTCTCCATACCGACAGGCTACGCCCTCTCCAGATTCGAGTTCCCCGGAAAGATCATAGCAAAATCAATAATCGACCTTCCCATTGCTTTTCCAGAGCTTGTCCTTGGACTTGCCCTGCTGCTGTTGTTCGGCCAGACGTTCATTGGCGGCGCATTGGAAGTATTGGGTATCCAGATCGTGTTCACTAAAACAGGGATCGTGGTTGCACAGATATTCACAGCTTTTCCCTATGCGGTACGAATTATCTACTCCACGTTCAAGGACATCGACCCACGCTATGAATTTGTGTCAAGAAGTCTGGGCTATGGCGATTTTGAGACATTCAGGAAAGTCACCCTGCCAATGGCACGTACCGGATTATTTGCTTCCACCATCATCGCATATGCCCGCTGTATCGGAGCCTTCGGGGCCGTCCTGATCCTTGCCGGTGGATCATACATGAATACCGATGTGCTGCCGATATCCCTGTACCTGAACCTATCCTACGGTAACCTTCCAATGGCCATCACCAACGGGATAGTACTTGTTGTGATCTCCTTCATTGCGATATTGACACTGGAAAAGTTTGAAGGAGGGCACATATGAGCTATCTGGAGATACGCGATCTGAGTATCGATCTTGGAGAATTCGAACTCAGGGACATCAGCCTGAGCATTGAGGAAGGGGAATATGTGGTCATCATAGGGCCCACCGGTAGCGGCAAAACAATGTTACTTGAGACCGTACTTGGGTTCCACCCACCTGAACAAGGAACTGTCCAACTGCAGGGCAGGGACATCACCGCCCTCTATCCTGAGAAACGTGGGATAACGATCGTGTATCAGGATTACGCTCTCTTTCCACACATGAGCGTATTTGAGAACATAGCATATGGACTTCGCAAAAGGATAGATGATGACGAAGAGATACGATCTGAGGTGCAACACATTGCCAGTGTCCTGGAGATCGACCAACTACTTCACAGGAAGCCCACTACCCTCAGTGGTGGTGAGATGCAAAGAGTGGCCCTTGCACGGGGTCTGATAATCAAACCAAAGGTTCTCTTTCTCGACGAGCCGTTCAGTGCGCTGGACATAATAACAAAGGAAAAACTACGCAGACTGGTCAGAAATGCCATCCGCGAATACCGGACCACAGTCCTGCATGTGACCCACGACTTTGATGATACCTGGAACATGGCTGACCGGATAATCATCATGAAAGATGGCAGGATCCTTCAACAGGGCAGACCTGAACATGTGTTCAATCATCCATCGTCGGACTTTGTGGCCGATTTTGTCGGTACCAACATATTGCAGGGACGGATCGAAGCACACCAGAGTGGTATGAGTGTCGTGAAGGGAGCGGGCTTTGAACTGCTCTCCACTGATCAGGGAGAGATAGGATATCCTGTGAAACTCTCCATCCGGCCTGAAGACATTATCGTTTCCAAAGAGTCCCTTTACATTCCTGAAAGCAATCAGATGGTCGCAAGGATCAATGATATCTCCAGACGAGGACACATCGTGTGGATCACGTTTAAGATCGGTGATGTTTCAATCAGGTCCGTGCTGACCCCCAATTCCA
>CAYRGB010000111.1:0-2715 GCA_964423715.1 uncultured Methanosarcinales archaeon
ATGCTGAACCTGGCTCGTCGTCCGGATCGTTTCTTCTCCATAGCTCACCCAAAGATGCGTCCTGTTGATGCACACATCAATGGAATCTTCATAGCTGGATGTGCGTCAGGTCCCAAGGAAATACAGGTATCCATCGCTCAGGGAGGCGCTGCAGCATCGCGGGTAATACGGCTGTTGAATCGAGGGGAACTCAGGACCGACCCCCTGAGTGCCCATGTCAACCCGACCAAGTGTATAGGTTGTGGGATCTGCGAAGATGTCTGCAACTTCGGCACGATAACCATGGTTGATAAAAAGGCAGTAGTGGACGAGATTTCCTGTAATGGCTGTGGAAGCTGCAGTGCCGCATGTCCCAGTGATGCCATCTGCATGCGTGGTCATACCGATAATCAGATCCTGGCACAGGTAATGGCAGCTGTCGAGGTAAAGGACGAATTCCCCCTTATCGTAGCATTTTTGTGTAACTGGTGTAGCTACGCCAGTGCGGACCTTGCAGGAACCTCCAGGATCCAGTATCCGACCAATGTACGTATCATTCGTGTGATGTGTGTGGGGCGTGTCGATCCCGACTTTGTGCTTGAGGCACTGCGAGGTGGTGCCGATGGGGTACTGGTCGCAGGGTGCCGCCTGGGAGAATGCCATTATGTCACTGGAAACTATAGTGCTGAGCAGAGGTTGGATACCCTTAAAGGTATCCTTGAGGATATAGGCATGGATCCGCATCGGCTCAGGACCGAGTGGATATCTGCAGCCGAAGGCGAACGGTTCGCAGGCATCATTAAGGAGCTTGTTGAGGATCTAAGGGAAATAGGTCCCATCGGTTCTGAGTTCCGGGAGATACACCAATGAGCGACGAACATGATGAGATCTCCCTTTCCGTGTCAAAAGAAATGGATGTTGAGGGCACCCATTTTCTTTATAAGCAAAGGACAGAGGTTTCTACAAAGGTCCTCGATTATGATTACAAACGATGTACCGGATGTGGTCTTTGCATTGATATTTGTCCGACCCGGGCACTTGAACTTGGCCCCATGCATGAGATCGCAACCGGAATGGATGCCCCGCCGGTAATGATGGATCTGGATAAATGTACATTCTGTTCGATGTGTGCGAACTTCTGTCCGGTCAATGCTTTCAAAATGAACTCAGAGGGCATCTTTCCTGAAAAGGGGTTGTTTCCGGCCTTTGATTCGTCTGTGGACCTCAATGAGAAATGTCTCCCCTGCCGCTTGTGTGAGGCTGCATGTCCGGAGGATGCGATAAAAGTAGATCTTACCTTTCCCAAAAAAAAGGACATTGCGCCCTTTAAGGAAAATGTTGATGGTGAGATCGAGATCGATGATGATAAATGCAATCGTTGTGGGATATGTGCGGATTTCTGTGATGCGTTCATAATAGTTGAAAAGGAGGCAAGTCCCACCAACCCGATACCCTTTGAACAGGTCATGATCGATGATGACCTGTGTGATTACTGCGTACTGTGCCAAGACATCTGCCCTGAGGATGCGATAAGGGTAAGGGGGGAAAAACGAGGAGAAGCTCCTGAGATCCAGGGAAAGGTCAGCATCGATAAAGATAAATGTACATTGTGTGGATGGTGCAATGTTGTTTGTCCCTATGATGCTGTGGATTTGAAAAAACCGCTTGATGGCGAGATTTACCTCGTAGAAGCCAATCTCGATAAATGCGATCCGCAGGGGTGCCATGGTTGTTTCAATGTCTGTCCATCACATATATGGTATGTCCCGAAGGATGGCAAAAAGATAGCGATGCGGGAGGAACTCTGTACATACTGTGGGGCCTGTGTGAACGCATGCCACGTTGATGTGATGCGTGTGGATCGTACAAAGGTGAACCATACACACATTCCAGAGTCTCCCTGGGCAAACCAGTGGAAAGAGGGCATACAGTCAATACTTACCGGAAAGAGGACGTATCCTGACCTATCCCGCACACTTGAGGTTAAACAAGAAGGTCCCAGGGAACATATAGATATTCAGTTCCCGGAATTTGACCGTTCGTTGATGGAAGCTGCAGCAGAACATATTGACGAGGTACGTTCTGTATTTAAAAATATAAAGTTACGTAAAATGCTGATGACCGAACCTTCAGATGTAGTGCGCAGGGCAGTGAAGGATAAGAGATCAAGGATATTGGAACAGGAATACTCAAAATAATATGTATAAATAATAACTTTATACAATAAATTTATAACATTCAAACCCCCCTTTTGTTGATCAGATCGCGACACAATTATGGTGATATCCTCATGAGCAATAAATTCGATTACAGAGAACTTGGCCTTAAATGTGGTCTTGAAATACATCAGCAGCTGGACTCAAAGGAAAAACTGTTCTGCCGATGTCCGACGCAGATACGGAACACCGAGGAGTCGAACTTTGAGTTTTTCCGCTACTTACGTCCAACTGAGAGTGAGATGGGGGAAGTGGACCGTGCAGCCCTTGAGCAGTCGAAGATCAGTCGCAAGTACGTGTACAAAACCTATGATACCAATTGCCTGGTGGAGTATGATGAGGAACCGCCTCGTGAACTGAACCGGGAGGCCCTGGATATCAGCCTGTCCGTTGCCAGGTTGCTCAATATGAGACCGGTGGAACAGGTACATGTAATGCGCAAGATCGTTGTGGATGGTTCCAATACCTCTGGTTTCCAGAGAACCGCATTTCTTGCAAATAACGGATCTATTGAGACATC
>CAYRGB010000111.1:2725-4586 GCA_964423715.1 uncultured Methanosarcinales archaeon
ATTGTGTATTGAAGAGGAAGCTGCCCAGAAGATCGAGGATGCGGGGGATTCCATCATTTATTCACTTGATCGTCTTGGCATACCTCTGGTTGAGATCGGTACGGCACCTGATATCATATCTCCATCACATGCAAAGGAGACGGCAAAAATCATCGGCATGCTTTTGCGCTCAACTGGTAAGGTCAAGCGTGGTCTTGGAACCATACGCCAGGATGTGAACATATCGATCGCTGCCGGTGCACGTGTTGAGATCAAGGGAGTTCAGGCACTGGACATGATCGAGACCATGGTTGAGAGGGAAGCTGAGAGGCAGGTGCATCTGCTGGAAATACGGGACGCGCTCCGGGATAAAGGTGCAAGTGTCCATGATGAGATCTTCGATGTGACGGATGTATTCAGGGATACGGAGTCCAAGGTAATCAAACGGGCATTGAAGAAAGGAAAGGTCATGGCAGTCCGCCTCCCAGGCTTTGGAGGATATGTCGGCACGGAAGTCCAACCAGGACGACGTCTTGGCACCGAGTTCTCTGATCGTGCAAAGACTTCGGGCGTGGGAGGTATCTTCCATACGGATGAGCTTCCAAATTATGGGATCACTGCCGTGGAGGTCGATGCACTGCGCGAAGCAGTCGGTGCTGCAATCGTTGATGCGGTGGTGATGGTCGCTGACAGGGAAAAACGGGCGTATGGGGCTATGGAAAGCGTGCTTATGCGAGCACAGGAGGCTCTCGAGTTCGTACCTGAAGAGACGCGCCGTGCTCTTCCTGATGGCAATACTGCTTACATGCGACCACTGCCTGGCGCGTCCAGGATGTATCCTGAAACAGATGTTTCCAAGGTAGAGATATCTGCGGAATATGTTGATTCGATCGTTGTTCCGGAACTTCTTACAGAAAAGGCAAAACGTTTTGCAGAAGAATATAACCTGAACAGGGAACTGGCAGAGCGAATCGTGTATTCTCAGGATCTTCCTCTTTTCGAACAATTGATCGCGAGGTTTAATGATGACAGTGTGGTGAGTGCCACATTGATCGTCAGGACATTGACAGGTCTTATCCCTGAGCTCAAACGAGACGGTGTGGATGTCAATAAGATCGATGAGCATCACTTCATCGAACTGTTCGACATCCTGTCAGCGGGTGACGTTGCAAAGGAAGGGATCGAAGATATCTTGAGACTTATTGCAAAGAAACCGTCTATGGGTGCTGAGGATGCGGCCTCACAACTTGGTTTTACAGGGACCGACTCTTCTGAGATCAAGAGCTTTGTTGAGAGCATTATTGCAGATCGGCAGGAGTTCATATCACAAAAGGGAATTGGTGCCGTAGGACCCTTGATGGGCGTTGTTATGAATGAGTTCCGTGGTAAGGTCGATGGAAAAATGGTGAGTAATATATTAAAAGAAAAGATCACTGAATTCCTGGGAAAATGATATTTTCGAGGTGTTCTTATGTCAAAAAACACGCTCAGACTGTATATTACATGTGCCATCACCGGTATACTTCTCTGTTTATCTATGATTTCATGTGTGCAGGCATCTGTAGTACTGGAAGATACTGTCCAGTTGACCGAGGGGATCAATCAGCAATCCCCATCATGGTCTCCAGATGGCGATATGATCGTTTATTCGTCCGATCAGGCCATCTGGGTCATGGACGGGGATGGTTCCAACCAGATACGAATATATGACAGCATGGTATGGGATGGGGAACCGTGTTTTGATGTGGACGGCAGCAGGATCTATTTTGCATCCGAGAATGTTGGTCCCCTCTCCTCAAAGTTCATTAGCATCCACGTGATCGACCGGGATGGGACAAAACGGTCACAGCAAACAGAAAATGCGGATAAACGTGCGCCTGCG
>CAYRGB010000112.1:0-4561 GCA_964423715.1 uncultured Methanosarcinales archaeon
CCCGTCCTTGAAGAGGACGAAGGACCCTCAACACAAACGATCGCTGCGATATTGTTATTGATCATTGTTGCAGCAGCCTATATACTGTACAGGAACAGAAGTGAAAATAAAGACGGTTCGACGATCGAAGCAAAGGATCCTGCACCGGATCTGGCACAGATGAATGAAGATGGTTCAGAGATAGATGCAGATAAGAAAATATCTGGAGACACATATAGGGAGACAGATGATGAGACTGCAACTGAGACTAGAACACTGCCAGAGGACCTGCAGGAAATGATGGACATGATCCAGGCTAATGGTGGACGCATCACACAGAAGGACCTGCGCACACGATTGCGTTATTCGGAAGCGAAGGTGAGTCTTATGTTGGCAGATCTCGAGAACAGGGGATGCATCGAGAAGTTTAGGAAGGGACGTGGCAATGTGATCAGAATCCCGGAGGAACACGAATGAGACCACCAAAACGTATAATTGCATTCAGATAATAGGAGTAGTTCGTTGCTGAGCACATTTTCTGATAAGAGAACACGGAGAGGGAAACTATGAGAGTCTCAATGGACATTGAACTGAAAGATATACCTGGACAATTACTTTCAGCATTAAATCCAATATCGGAACTTAAAGGGAATTTGAAATCCATAGTGCACCATCATGAAAAACGAACTCCACGCGGTACTATTCCACTTCAACTGGTCTTTGAGGCAGATCCCAAATGCCTTGAGGCCATCATCTCAAAGCTTGAAGAGAATGGCGTGGATGTCACCCGGGTCGATGAGAAACGTTTTGTTGAACACGGAGCAGTGATCCTGATCGGGCATATCGTGCACACCGACATAGAGGATACCATTGAGACCATCGACAACACGGGATTTGCAGAAGTAGTGGAGATTTCCCTATCAATGCCCCATATCGACACATCATCCTCGGCATCTCTGAAGATCGATGCGATCGGTAAGAGAGAACTGCATGATGCTATTACTATCCTCAGGGATGTGGCTATGAAAAAGGACCTGTTGGTCATTGAGCCGATAAGGGCTGAACTTTCGTGAAGGGGATTGAACTATGAGAACAATACGTGCATCGATTATTGGTTTTGGTTCAGTGGGACAGGGAGTGGCCGAGGTGCTGCTGCAGAAGCGAGAGGAACTCGAGAGCATCGGCCTTGATCTGAAGGTTGTCGCCATCGCAGATTCAGGGGGAGCCGAGGTTGATAACGAAGGAATTGATCTTTCCGAGATAATCGCCAGGAAACGAGAAACAGGAACTGTCGCCTCTGAAAAGATTACCGGAGCAGAGTTGATAAGAAGCGTGGAACACGACCTGGTGATAGAGGTTACACCGACTGATATCGAAACAGGTGGAGTGGGGTTTGAGAATATGCTTGCAGCCTTTGAATATGGCCGGGATGTGGTCACATCGAACAAGGGTCCTCTTGCTCTCAAATACCGCAAACTGATGGATGTTGCCAGGGAAGCCGGATCTGGTTTCAGGTTCGAGGCCACCGTCGGCGGGGCGATGCCCATACTGAACCTCGCACACGACACCCTTACAGGGAACAAGATCATTAGCATTGAGGGCATTCTCAACGGAACATGCAATTATATATTGAGCCGTATGATGGAGGAACAGGCCTCATACGAACAGATGCTCGCAGAATCCCAGGAACTTGGCATCGCGGAAACAGATCCCACGAATGATGTGGAAGGCAGTGATACTGCCTGCAAACTGGTCATACTTGCCAACTCCATATTCGGTATGGATGTCAACTATCATGATGTTGAGGTCACTGGTATCACAAAGATCACACCGGAAGCCCTCGTACTTGCCCATGATGAGGGATACATGATCAAACTGGTGGGCGAGGTGAAAGAGGAACTGATCCGTGCATCTCCACGATTGGTACCTATCGGACATCCACTTGCTGTTGGTGGAACCCTGAACGTTGCATCCATACAGACGGATCTTGCAGGTACTGTCACCATCATAGGAAGAGGAGCAGGGTCCATTGAAACAGCAAGTGCTATATTGAGTGATATCGTCTCGCTCTACAGACCCTGACGATGATATACGGTCCTGATGAAAGTGGATACAAACGACGTGATGACATGACTTCGTTCAAAGAATTCGCAGATGTGTGCTGGCAAATAGAACATATTTCAGGTTCCCTTGAAATGACCGAAGTGGTTTCCGAACTGTTGCAGAATGTAAGCGAAGAGGAACTGCCGGTGGTCACACACTTTGTTATGGGAACCGTGTTCCCTGCCTGGAGCAGCAAACAGCTCGGGATCGGTACAAAATTACTCTACACAGCGCTGTCAAGATCCTCAGGACTTTGTGAGAAAGACATCGAGAAACTTGTCAGGGAGACAGGGGATATCGGTGAGACAGCCGTGATATCCCTTTCCGGCCGATCAAAGAACCAGGCTACGTTCTCCTCATTCCTTGATGAAACACCCCAGCTCTCAGTACTGGAAGTGTTCGAGCGGTTCAACAACATTTCAAGAGCATCAGGAAAAAGGTCCCAAGCCATCCGTATTAAAAACCTCCTATATATCTTCAGTTCATGTACTCCGGAGGAGGTACGATATCTCTCCAGACTGTCCATCGAAGATCTCCGGATCGGGGTAGGGGAAGGTATTGTCAGGGATGCTATTTCTAGATCCTTTGATCTTACCCCACAGGAGGTGGAACGTGCTTATATGGTTACCAATGATCTTGGGCTTGTAGCAGGCGCTGCCAAACATGGAGGATCCGAAGAAGTTGACAAACTGTCCTTAAAACTCAACCGACCCATAAAAATGATGCTTGCACAGATCACCCCTGATATCGTAAAGGCCATTGCAGAGATCGGGATCTCTGCCATCGAATGGAAATTTGATGGTGCCCGCGTACAGATACATAAAGATGGGGACAAGGTTACTATATTCTCAAGACGGCAGGAAGATGTCACACATTCCTTACCAGATATTGTATCTGCAGTACGCCAGCATGTGGATGCCGATTCTGCGATCCTTGACGGGGAAGCCGTTGCCATGGACGAAAATGGACGACCACGACCCTTCCAGGACATGCTCAAGCGGTTCAGACGAAAATATGATGTCCAGACAAGCGTCCGGGATATACCGCTAACCCTGAATCTGTTCGATATCATGTACTGTGATGAGAAGGAGCTGATCGATCTGCCCCTGCTGGAAAGGAGGAAGATACTGTCCGGATGTGTGGAGAATGCCGCAAATATCATTGTCGATGAGCAGGTGTTGACCGATGATGAGGACACGGTGAATGACATATATGATGCAGCATTAAAAGCAGGTCATGAAGGGATCATGATCAAGAATCCGGATGCGCCGTACTCACCCGGAAAAAGGGGAAAGAACTGGCTTAAGAAGAAACCCTTGATGGAAACACTTGACCTTGTGGTGATCGGGGCCGAATGGGGATATGGCAGACGGGCAAACATGATCGGATCATATGCTCTTGCATGTTACAACCCGGAGGACGGAAAGTTCCTGCCAATCGGGAAAGTGGCAACAGGGATCACCGATGAGCAACTTACAGAACTCACAGAACTGTTCTCGGACCTCATTATCTTCGAATCCGGACGAAGTATAGAGCTTAAGCCAGAAGTAGTCTTTGAGATCGCATTTGAGGAGATACAAAAAAGTCCTAAATACGGATCCGGATATGCCCTTCGTTTCCCGCGACTTGTGAGCGTGCGGGAGGATAAATCCCCTGAGGAAGCCGAGACCATCAAGCGGATCGAGCATATTTATAGGTCCCAGCGAGATTGAAGTAAGGCTTGATAGCTTCAGCGCCCAAGTTGTGCGTGTGCACGCGCCAGATGACCGGCTGCCTGGGCTCCTATCAGAGAGATCTCACCTGCCAGTACCGCAGACGCCACGATCTCTGCCAGTGTTTTCGCGTTCGTACCCGGTGGATCACCGGCTCCTGCAACTCCCAGCAAGTTCAGGCAATCCTTTTGAGTGCCGATACCGGTACCTCCACCCACGGTGCCGACTGGCAGTGATGGAATGGTGACAGAACAGTAGAGGGACCCGTATTTTGTTACTTCCATGGTCACTATCGCACTGCTTCCTTCAACGACATGTGCAGCATCCTGACCACATGCAAGGTACATTGCAGCAATAATGTTTGCTGCCTGGGCGTTGAACCCAATAGCACCAGCTCGCGCAGAACCCAGCAGATTCTTGCGATAGTTTACGTTAGCCATGCTTTCGGGTGTTGATTTCAACTTACGTATGACAATGTCCTCAGGAATCACCACATCTGCAACAACGGTCTTGCCGCGTCCAAGGATATTATTGATGGCTGCCGGTTTTTTGTCAGTGCACATATTTCCTGATAGCGACACAGGATATACACCAAACTCATCGGATATCAGGTCCACAATGGCATCGGTGGCAATGGTTACCATGTTCATGCCCATGGCATCCTTGGTATCGAAGGCAAACCTGAGATAGACATTATTACCGGTAACGAAAGGTTCCACACTGACAAGTTCACCAAAACGTGTGGTTTCCCCTGCCTTGTTCCGCAT
>CAYRGB010000113.1:0-4532 GCA_964423715.1 uncultured Methanosarcinales archaeon
CATTGGGACCGTCATGGTCAGGTCATAAACGATCAGTGATATTTGTACAACGGCACCCACTATCAGGCCAGCAAGAGCACCCTGCCTTGTGGCACGTTTCCAGTACAGGCCACCCATGAGAGGGAAGAAATATGATGCACTTGCGATGAACGTGGCAATATGGATAGCATCGATGATGCTGTTTATGAAAAATGAACCGACTGTGGCCGCTGCCACGATCACCAGGACACTGATACGATTGATAACAAGCATCTGTTTCATGGTGGCATCTGGTTTGATGAAACGCTGGTAGATGTCACGGGAAAGACAGGAAGCTCCTGATGTTGCGAATGTGTCCGCACAGGACATGGCGGCAGCTGCCAGGCCGATAGCACTCAATGCGATAACGGTGGGGGAGAACGTACTGATAATGAACGTCAACAGTGCCGGCTCAGCCTGGGCCATCCCCATGGGGAACCCTGCTGCAGGGATCTCCGGATAGATAGAACTGAGTGCTATGGCCACTACTGCGCATGCCGCAAAGACAACAGAGATCAGGAATGCACCCACCAGCATACCGTTCCTGGCAGAACTGGCATCCTTTGCAGCCCATACCTTCTGCCAGGGATCCTGCTCAGTGATCCAGCCCGGGACGATGGCAAATATGAAGATCAGGACCATTGGCATACCGATGATGAACGGGTTCCACCAGTCAGTTGAGACATTGTTGAACAGCTCAGACGTGGTAGGAGCATCTATCACCCCGGTGGTTGCTGCACCCACGGCAAAGATGGCCATTGCGATGGCAAATATCGAGAGGAAAATGAACTGGACAACGTCGGTCCAGACAACCGCATGCAATCCACCCAGGGTCACATATAATGAGACTGAAACTGCAACAATGATCGCCGCATAGACGGGACTGATACCATAGAAGATCTCCAGGACCATGGCGAATCCCTTGATATCTGCCACGGCAAAAAGGATCATGACGATGGTGATGATCAGACCGACCGGTGCACGGAGCGACGCACTGTATCGCTGCTCAAGCAGTTCCGGCTGGGTGATAGTGGGCAGGTGTTTGATCTTTTTCACAAAGATCGCGATGATCAACAGTGCCAGGATGTTGGGAGCGACAAAACCCCATATCGAGCCCATCCCGAGCAGCATGAAGAATCCTATGACCGCAAGCAATCCACCTGCTGTGAGCCACGATGCCGCCGAGGAGAATCCCACACCCATGGTACCCACCTTCCGGCCCGCAAGCCAGAAATCGGTCACTGTGTGCTGCCTTTTCGCAAAGTACAATCCTATTGCTATCAACCCACATAAGTAGACCGCAAGCATGATCAAAAATAGTTTATATCCGTCCATTATCTTTCCTCATATTAATGCACATCAATTATCATGATGTATATAAATCATTCTTTCATACTGTAATCCCTGCATTAGTATATAAGCCCTTTTTTACATCGTAGTGATCCAACTGTAACCGTAGTAATATAATTATACGATCTCCTCCAACATACCCATGCATGAGCATCATCACCCTTACCACGGATTTTGGCAATCTGTACCCGGCTTCCATGAAAGCCAGGATCCTCTCCATCAAGCCCACTGCGAGCATCGTGGATATCACCCACTCGATCCCCCCTGCCGACATACTGTCCGGAGCCTTTGCGCTGTACTCCACAGCCCACCTGTTCCCCGGTGGCACCGTACATGTAGGCGTAGTCGATCCGGGCGTAGGCACCACCAGGCGTGCGATCGTCATCGAAGTATGTGGACACTACATGGTCGGTCCGGACAATGGGTTGCTGATCCCTGCCACCCGACGGATGGGCGACTTCACGACATATCAGATCACGAACATGGAACCTCTCGGGGAGATATCACGCACATTCCATGGCAGGGATATCTTCGCACCCATCGGAGCCCATCTCCTAGCAGGGATGAACATTGAGGACATTGGCAAAGTGATCGACGATCCCGTGGAACCTGACAACTGGAAGGTGGTCGCAGAAGAGGATCGGATCTTTGGCACAGTCCTCTATATTGATCATTTTGGGAATATCATCACCAGTATCCCGCAGCAGATAACCAGGGAGTTTGCCGGATATGGAGAGAAGATACAGGTATTTGGAAAAACGATGCCGCTACTGAGAACGTATGCGGACATCAGGCAGGGAGATCTGCTTGCCCTGGTCGCAAGTCATGGGTTCCTCGAGATATCGGTGAACCAGGGCAGTGCTGCAGACCGGCTCGGGATAAAGGGGCATCCTGAAGTAGAGGTGCGGAAGGTATGAACGGATAAAAGGAGAAAAAAGAAAGAAGGGAAGCGCCCCAGACAAGCCTCACATCCATTCGTAATGCCGCATAACCTCAAGGTTGACATCCTGCATCAGGCTGTTCTCCACATATCCAAAGAAGAGGCATTTCTCACACGTACGTGAGATGGTCTTCCTCCGCTGCCGTGATGAACTCCAGACATTCGCGATACCGTCCCGCACATTCCCCAGAGGCTCACGGTGGACCCGGCAGTTCTCCACCGTACCATCGGATGTGACGTCCAGTATCATCTCCGATGCATGACAGGTAAAATTGGGCTTAAGGTTACGCACCATTCCCAGATATGTCAGGGAATTGATGATCGGGTATCCCTCTTTTTTCATTTCGATCACCCGATCCAGTGTCCGGCGATATTTATCCATGTTCCGTATCCCGATACTGTCCCATACATCCCCGCCAATGCCGGCGAACTCGTAGAGGGGTTCAAAGGATATCCTGACGTTGAGCTCATCAGCCAGGTATACTAGATCCTCTATATCGTCCAGGTTCTGACCGCTGATCACACAGTTCATCAACAGGGGATTATGAAGCCGATCCTTTACAACCCGTATTCCTGCAAGGATACGGTCAACATCGATACCCCTTATCGCCTTATAGCTCTGGAGCCCGTCCACGGACACTGAGAGATAATCGAGGTCCTCGAGAGCATCTGCCCGCTCCTCCAGCAGTTTCCCGTTGGTGATGAGAGATGTGATCATACCCAAACTGTGGGCATGTTCGAGGATCTGGGGCAGGTCCTCTCGCAATAGCGGTTCCACCGTCCAAGCGTTGTAAACCAGGATACCAAATGAACGAGCTTCCTCCAGCAGACGGAATATCTCGTCACGGCTCATCTCACCCCCTTCTTCTTTCCAGTACTCACAGAAACTGCATCGCATGTTGCATCTGGAATTGATGGCATGGGAAAGAACGATCGGTCTTTTGCGCACCCTGAGCTGCCACAGAGCACGTGCTGCGAGAAGGGGGGAATATTTGGTCATATTATCGGCCTGGGTGATCTTTGATGGTTTGTATATTGTGGTTTGAGGAGTATTTGATCCACGAATAAATAAAGCTTGGGTTATTTTTGACCGGAGGAGGATAAACTTAATAACTCTACGACACACCAATCTCAAAACAGGTAACCATCATGACAACATTTGAAGATCTGGGACTCAACGAACCAATATTGCAATCAATAGAAGAGCATCGTTTTGATAGACCCACAGAGATACAGGAAAAAGCGATCCCCCTTATTCTGGGGAATAGGGATGTGATCGGAGGATCTGCTACCGGGTCCGGTAAGACGCTGGCATTCGGTGCAGGCATCATCCAGAATGTACAGCATGGGGAAAGTATCCAGGCACTTGTGCTGACGCCCACGCGGGAACTGGCCATTCAGGTCCATCAGGCCCTGGAAGATTTCTCACGCCATCGGCCATTGAACATCATTGCAGTCTATGGAGGCGTTTCCCTTAAACCGCAGTTTAGGGATCTTGGAACGGCCGACGTGGTGGTGGGTACACCCGGCAGGGTACTGGATCACATCGGCAGGGGCACGCTGGATCTTAACCAGATTAAAATACTGGTACTGGACGAGGCGGACAGGATGCTGGATATGGGTTTCATCGAAGACGTGCAATCCATCATCGACCGGTGTCCTGCGCAGAGGCAGACATTGTTGTTCTCAGCAACGATCTCAAATGAGGTACGTACCCTGGCCCGACGATACATGCGAGTGCCTGTGACCATATTTGCCGAAGTCCATGTGGACCCTGATCTGATGGAACAGGTATATTACGAGCCATCGAATGATCAAAAGTTCTCATTGCTTGTGCACCTCCTGAAATACGAACGATCCGGTCTGGTCATGGTATTCTGCAATACCCGGGACAGTGTGGATATTGTTGCAAAGAACCTGCGGTACAACAAGATCGATGCGGTCGCCATCCATGGAGGACTTACCCAATCAAAAAGGCAACATGCATTGAAGAAGTTCCATTCGTGTGATGCACATGCCCTTGTGTGCACCGATGTGGCTGCCCGGGGTCTGGATGTGCCATACGTATCGCATGTGTACAACTATGACATCCCGGAAGACAGTGACGAATACGTCCACAGGATCGGCAGGACGGCACGGGCAGGCAAGAAGTGCAATGTCATCATCATCCTGACGCTGAAGGTTGCTGGGAACTTCTCCTGGATCATTCAACAGCTCACGGAGT
>CAYRGB010000114.1:0-4514 GCA_964423715.1 uncultured Methanosarcinales archaeon
TCTAATTATTTTAATATTAATTATATAGATGTTATTAACATGATGAGCATATTATCAAACGATCATAGTATATTGGTGGACTAGCATATGAATAAAAAGATCACAATCATTGTGGTGGCATTGATATTGATCACCACGTCCGCATTGAGTGGATGTGTGGACAATACACGGGAACCGAACGGTGCAAACACAGACGATGCCCAAGTCGTATCAGACGATACACTGACAATCACAGATGCCTATGGCAGGACGGTGAGCGTGCCTACAGATGTACAACGGACAATCTGTGTGGGTGCAGGCTGCCTGCGGTATCTCTGCTATCTGGGTGAACAGGACACTGTCGTGGGTGTGGAAGACATTGAGCAGCGAGAGGAGGATGCTCATCCACGTCCCTACAGGCTGGCGAATCCCCAGTTCGGCGATAAGCAAAAATACCCGTATATCGGGGCCTTCCGGGGTAACTACGATGCCGAGTCGATACTCTCCCTTGACCCTGCACCCCAGGTGATCTTCCTGACCTATTCCACGGCTGAAGGTGCCGACAAACTCTCAACCGATGTTGGTGGTATCCCTGTGGTCGGGCTTGAATATGGCGATACTGCAAAGAATTTTTACGATATGAAAGAGGCCCTTCGCCTAATGGGAACGGTCACGGACAGGTCAAAGCGGGTTGAGGATGTGATGCGCTTTATTGAGGATGAGATCAAAGAGATCGATTACAGAACACAGAGTGAGGATTCAGCAAACCTTTATATCGGCGGTACAGCATCCCGCGGATCCCACGGGATACTATCCACACAACCTGATTATCCTCCATTCGGGTATGTGAACGCGAACAACATTGCTTCAGGGACCTCGAAGACAGGGGACTGGGAAGGATACCAGATCGGTGATGATGCATTGCTACAGTGGGATATGGAACCTGGCATTGATTATGTGTTCCTTGACCTGTCGATCTATGACTTCTCAGAAACAGGCAACTCCAACACCAATGAAAAGTATGGGGTGGAGTCACTGTGCGAAGGAGGAGTTTATGGTGGGCTGGAAGCCGCGCAGAACAAACAGGTCTATGGAGTATTGCCTTACAACTGGTATACCACAAACCATGGAAATGTACTGGCCGATGCCTGGTATGTCGCAAAGCAGCTATATCCTGAAAAGTTTTCAGATATCGATCCTGAAGACAAGTCCAATGAGATATACGGCTTCCTGTATTCAGGATGTCCCGTCAACGAAAGTATCTATGAAGGAGTTACCGAGAGCTTTGGACATGGTTTTGGCCCCATCGAGCTTGAGTGAGAGATCCTGCATAATATAATGATAGGGGATACGGGAATGGGATTGGGATCGGGTAGGACGAATACAGGCAGTGATGAAATGGACGCCGATAGGAGCAGGCCGGATATGTCCTATGAGTACAAGAAATATGTTGGCCGGAAGATATCGTTCATCGTAGCCACATCCATCCTGCTGGCAGTGATCTTTATGTATTCGCTGTCGGTGGGGAATGCACCTCTTCCCATCGGCGAGATCATCAATACCCTGCTTGGCAGGTCATCCGACATCAAATATGCCCACACTCTGATCTGGGGATTGCGATTGCCCCGGGCCATTGCAGCTATTGTTGCAGGAGTATCATTATCCGTATCCGGTGCGGTGCTGCAATCGGTCCTCCGAAACCCCCTGGGTTCACCTTATACTCTTGGGATCTCACATGCTGCTGCATTTGGTGCCACGTTATCCATCCTTGCAGCAAGCCGGGGACTTTTTGGGACGGTCTTTGATCATACCTATTCTGTAACGATCTCGGCTTTCGCGTTCTCGCTTATTTCAACATTCACCCTGCTTGCGATCGCGAAATATAAAAGCGCAAGCCCTGAAGTACTCATCCTGGCAGGTGTGGCGCTTGGATCATTGTTCACTGCTGCGACCATGTTCCTGCAGTACTTTGCCGACGATACAGAATTGCCAGAGATCATCTTCTGGACATTCGGGGACCTAGGGCGTGCATCCTGGCAGAGCATCCAGATCATGGCACTGGTCACCGCAGTTGCCACGGCCTATTTCCTGTATAACAGGTGGAACTACAATGCTATGGATGCAGGGGATGAGATCGCAAAAGGACTGGGTGTGCACGTCGACAGGGTGCGTATGATGGGAATGCTGATGGCCTCGCTTGCAACAGCAGCGGCGGTAGCGTTTTTGGGCATCATCGGTTTCGTGGGGCTGGTCTGTCCGCACATCGCCCGACGGTTCGTCGGTGATGACCAGAGGTTCTTGATACCGGCATCCTGTGTGGTAGGGGCCCTGCTCATGCTTGCTGCGGATACCGCCGCCCGGATAATGATCGCTCCCTATGTGCTGCCAGTTGGGATCATTACCGCGTTCATGGGAGCTCCATTATTCCTGTTCCTGCTGGTCAGGGGGTGTAAACACTAATGCTGAAAGTAAGAGATCTCAAATTTGATTATAGGAAACGTGAGGTACTCCGGGAAATAGAATTTGATGTGCGGCCCGGGGAGGTTTTGACAATACTTGGTCCGAACGGTGTCGGGAAAACGACGCTTCTGCGTTGCATCAATACCATCCTATCTCCAAAATCAGGCACGATCATGGTCCAGGGTAAAGATGTCCTCTCACTGCCAAAGATCGAGATCGCAAAGCGTATGGGATATGTCCCACAGCATACCCATACAAGCCGCATGACCGCCTTTGATACCATACTGCTGGGACGAAAGCCCTATATAGGATGGGGAATCAGGGACCGTGACCTTCGTATTGTCAAAGAAGTTATGTCCAATATAGGCATTGAAGAGTTAGCAATGCGGTATATCGATGAGATGAGTGGGGGAGAGATCCAGAAAATCAGTCTTGCCCGCGCCCTGGTGCAGGAGCCGAAAATATTGCTTCTGGATGAGCCCACAAGCAGCCTGGACCTGAAGAACCAGCTATCCATTCTCAGCACGTTGAAAGATGTCGTGAACAAGGAGAATATATCAGCCGTGCTCACGATGCACGATCTTAATCTCGCATTGCGATATTCCGATCGTTTCGTACTCATCAAGGACGGCAAGATATTCTCACACGGTGGACACGAGATCATTACTCCTGCCAACATCGAAGAAATATATGGGGTGCCTGTGGCAGTGGAACAAGTTAGGGGGCAGCAGATGGTAGTACCGATCTAACGGTTGCACTGCAGAGGGACACAATCTCTTTCTGCATAAGTTCCTCCGATTCTCAAAGCTTATCTATTAGTATACTACTATTAACAGCCAGATAATAGTTCAAACCCCAAACAAGGAGACGTAAAGATATGGCAATCCACCCTATAGAATTCCGCTATGGTACTGATGAGATGAAATATGTGTGGAGCGAGAAGAACCGCCTCGACAAGCTACTGCTGACAGAGGCAGCTCTTGCAAAGGCCGAAGCAGACGTAGGACTGATCCCGAAGGAAGCTGCACGTATCATTGAAGCGAGTATCGAAAAGGTCGAACTTGAGAGAGTGAAAGCGATCGAAGATGAGATCCACCATGATATGATGGCCGTTGTCCTTTCGATATCGGAGAAGTGTGAGAAGGATGCCGATAAATGGGTGCATTTCGGTGCGACCTCCAATGACATCCTCGATACTGCGACCGGTCTGCAGATGAAGGATGCGATTAGCATCCTTGAGTCGAAGATGCACACCCTTCTCGACGTGCTGCTGGGTCAGGCAGAGGATCACAAACAAACGGTCTGTGCTGGACGTACCCATGGTCAGATCGGTGTGCCCACCACCTACGGGTTGCGGTTCGCCATCTGGGCATCAGAGACCGCACGTCATATCGAACGGCTGGAACAACTCAAACCCCGTATCCAGGTGGGCCAGATGACCGGTGCGGTGGGCACCCAGGCAGCCTTCGGACCAATGGGGATCGAGATACAGAAACATGCAATGGAATACCTGGACCTGGAGGCTGTGGATGTGTCCAATCAGATAGTCCAGCGTGACCGTCACGCCGAGTTCGTCATGTGGATGGCCAACACCGTGACCACACTGGACAAGATCGCCATTGAGATCCGCTCCCTCCAGCGCAGCGAGCTCGCCGAGGTGGAGGAGAGCTTTGGCAAGAAACAGGTGGGTTCGTCCACCATGCCCCATAAGCGTAATCCCATCAAGTCCGAACAGATATGCGGACTGGCGCGTATCGAGCGCTCCATGATCGAGCCAGAGCTGGTGAATAATACCCTGTGGGATGAACGGGACCTGACCAATTCCTCATGCGAAAGGGTCGTGTTCCCGGAAAGCTGTGTGCTGACCGATCACATCCTCAAACTTGGCATTGGCGTCATCGAGAACCTGCAGTTCAAGCCCGATAACATCCGTCGCAATCTGGAACTATTGCGCGGGCTGAACATGGGAGAGGCCGTGATGATGGAGCTGGCCAAATGCGGTGTCGGACGGCAGGAAGCTCACGAGATCGTGCGTACATCGGCCATGGAAGCCCATGAGACAGGAAAGCATCTCA
>CAYRGB010000115.1:0-4501 GCA_964423715.1 uncultured Methanosarcinales archaeon
GGTACATTCAATTCATCCAACACCCGATGTTCGATCTCACCCGGTTTCCCGGATGCGATATCCGTATCATAACCTACCAAGGGAGCGGTCACAAATGCCCGACCGCGCCTGATCAGATTATTCATGCCGTCAAGATTCTCCCCTGTCACTCGCTGGGTCCGGGACGCGTCTGGAAGTCCTGCTTCATTCTTGAAACATACGATATCGCCTTCGACTGCACGGTCCAGGGGCAGACCACCACACAGTCGGCTGCAGATCACCATATTGAAGATATAGGACTGGTAAGCGTGCACAAACATCTTTTGCAGGTTCTTTGATAATACACCAAAAGCACCCACAAAATCATTTGGGTTGGAGACGAGATGGTGCATCATGGCACGTTCATAGCGAAGCTGCACCGGGTATTGCTTCAGCCCTTCCACATAGTCCCGTGTTTCGAACACATGATCACGCACTATCTGGGTATCCTCGGGCTCAGCCGAAAAAGACCTGGCAATATAATCGATCGCAGCCTTTTCGACATCACCCCGAACCAGCGATTCGCCTACCAGATGTGTAATGGGACGAAAGGCACCGAATCGCTGGATCCCGAAGAAATTGGGTACACCACCATTTGCATGGATTATAGCCGTAATATTCTCCAACCTTGTGGAAAGTTCATCCTCATCAAGATCAATATCACGGACCGTGATCTCGAACTCATTGCCCACAAGATCACCAAGGCCAACTGCCCTGTTAGACCTTCCGATCACATTCAGTTCCACACCCTTTAGCTGGACCGTCTCAATATCCTCTTCATTCAAATCATAGATACTGATCTTCTGCGTCGTGATCGCACGTTTGTCCTTTGTACCCGCGAATCCGATACGCTTATTGCTGATACGAAGGATGCGTGAGATATCACGGATCAGATGATGCAGTTCCCAGTTGTGTTTCGTAAGCTCAAGAACAAGATATTTACCGTCATCCTGCTCATGGCGGTTCGTGATCTCCCTCACAATAAAATCAGAGATCTCCTGGCGTAGTACGCCACCAATACCATCAGCAGTAGTACTGTAGCGGTCGATTCCTATCTTTTCTTCGATCAAGGGTATTTCCATGTCGTGTAACTCCTTTATTCGGGCAGGATATCAATAACATTCACAGTCGTTGTGTTCACATATCCCCATCCATCTGCCGTGGGCACAGCTCCTGCCGGCAGATCACCTGCATACAATCCAGACGTGGGGTCAAGCAGCAGCCATGAGCCATGTTCATCAGTAGCATAATATACCGGTACGTGCCCATAATAGTTCCGCACCGCCTCAGCGATCTTCTCCGGTTCCCCTGCATCCCCGATATAGACAGCACAAAAAGCATGGGTATCAGTGATATAGATGCGGGTAGTACCCCCTATCGCTTCGATGAGGGACGAGAGGAGTATGGCATAATCATCACAGTCACCAGCTCCGATCGTGAGCGTCTCGTCCGGATCTGCCCAATGATCATCGCCACGAGGATCACTAATATAGTTGATGTTGTCCTGAGTATGATCAAACAGTGCGCATACCTGATAGATATTATATGCTCCAGCATAGGTTTTCGCAGGGACTGCTGCAACCGCTCGCACACCAGGAGTGGAGGAATTTACCTTAAGGTTTGTCATTTCGAATAGGTGTGGTGGGTTCGATCTATAATCAGGACCCGTTACTGTTGGTAGTGGGCTGACATCCACGGTAAATTCCTTAAAGAACTGAATATCATAATCATACCAACCACGCGAGGAAGACTTTGCCAGTACTCCTAATCCCGGCCTCAGCATCAGTTCGTCGTCACTATTGGGAACATCCACGTCGACTAGGCCAACCAGTTGTTCCTCACCTGGCTTGATCGTGTACCCTGAATCATATCCAATGAACGTGTTGTTAGGTGGCAGTTCGATCCCATAACTATATACGAATATTGTCGTATCGCCCGTGTTCTCAACCAGGAACTCGACCACTGCCGTACTATCCTGATAGAAGGTGCCGTGGGTATACTGACTGGCGATCTCAAAGCCGGGCGGCATCATCGAAACCGCATCAGGAACCGCCTCTAATCCGTGTGGCGAATATCCGGGCATTTCCGGTACTGTCAGGGAATCATTCTGTAGATGATACTGCTGCCCTGTGTTTTCTGCAAACAGTGTGGAGGAACGTATCTGTTGCCCAAGGTCACCGATCGGTCCTGAAAGATGAAAGGATACTGATAATACTAGAAGGACCAAAAGGATTAATAACAGAATCTTACACAGGGATGCGAAGATCTTCATGAAGCTCTCCGGTAGTCAGGACATTACACTAGTTTCAATGAACCAGTGATCTTGTCGAGTTCATCTGCCTTGGCCGGACCGATCCCAAGCACAGTCACAGTTCCCGGCGGGACTTGGGTAAGACCTGCATCAGTGATCAGTGCAGTAGGAATGTCCTGGCGTCTTGCAGTTTCCTTTAGTTCGAACAGGTCACGTACGGTATCCACCCTCAATACAACCTTTTTCTGGCCACCATCCTTCCATTTTTCAAGCGTGGATCGGTCAGCCCATTCGGATGCAGAAACGGCAGCATGGGCTACCTGTACTGCAAGTTTGCCCTTTGACAGCTTCAAATCATCGCGTATTATGATACACTGTTTATATTCGACCATTTGAATAGTTCCTCTGCGTTACAATCCTTGCCCGATCTCACCCGATCTCTGCAAGGATGTGATCGATGATCATCTCAGCACTATTTATTCCCCATACACTATAAATACCTGCTCCAGATGGAGTGCCATTGACCTCGAGTACAAGTGATCCGGATGGGGACTCTATCAGGTCCACCCCTGAGAATACCGTACCAATTACCTCTGAGGCTTTCAGACACATCTCCTTCTGTTCAGGGGACAATACACATGCTGATGCCTTCCCGCCCTGACTGAGATTATTGAGCCAGTATCCGTCCGGAGCATTGCGATATATCGCACCAGCAACACGATCTCCGACAACGAATGTCACGTCCGGGATTTTCAACGAACTCCTGAATATATAACATCCCCCGATGCACCAATATCTCATCGACCATCTTTTCCACCAGGACACCGGACACAGACCCCTCAGGCTCGATCACATTCCCCTCTTTCACCCGGATTATCCCGCGTCCTTTATATCCGAATATGGGTTTTATCACGGCGTCCGGGACCTCGGCAAGCACATCCATTGCCCGTTCCCTTGATTGGACTGCGAACGTTCGTGGAACAGGTAGACCCCTTCGTGCCAGGAGATAGGATGAATAGTATTTATTGGCTGCATTCTGGATGGATTCCGGGGAATTGACGAGTACCACATCTTTCTTTTCCAGCTGTCTGAGAACATCGAACCGGAACGACATACCTTCAAATGTACCGGCCCCCACGTCCCGCACCACAACGGCGTCAAGGTCGTAGAGGTCGATAGCTCCCACACTGCAGGTGAGACCCTTCCCAATATTGACCTCGGCATCCTTCAGACATATCGACTGCGGGGTCAGACCCCTCTTTCGACAAGCAGACAATAACGCTTGTGTTGTCCAGTCCTCTGGGTCAGTCAGTATGATCCCTATGTTGATCATCAGGAGGAATTGATGCTCAAGATACATCAAATTATCGAGCATTTCGAAAATCCTCTATCAATCATTTCGATTAACACGTAAATCTCCCCTCTCTGGCGCTATGCTACGAGGAAGAGGTCTTTTGATTCATTCAGATAATCAACCGCATAAATTCCGGGGTTTTTGGAATCCCCTATCGAAAAACTTGAACCTAAAATGAGGTATCATGAGGTCAGCGATTTATGGAATTGTGGCAGGTATTATGCCCATCATATCCATGATACAGGCGGGGATGTCCACTACATGGTCCACCGCATCGATGATCACACCATCTGCAGTCGCTACGATATCGGAATCCTCCATCTTCAGATCATGGTCAGCATGTTTGGAAGTGAAGGCATCCCCATCCAACTGATATTTTTCCAATTCCTTGAAAAGGTATGCTGCAAGCTCTCCACTGTTGCTTATCTGAGAATCGAGGATGATATGTACAGATTTTACATTTTGCGTATGAAGCAGTCGCAACACGATATCCACTGCCTGGAAGGTATCGTCCGTCATCCTGAACTTTCGAAATATCCCCCGGGTATCCCTGACATACCCATCGTCCCCAAGCCACATGCAGTGTCCTTTGAGTATACTCTCAACGGCTATCAGCACATTATACCCATCAACTGCCACACTGCAATTCTCAAGATCGCTGCAGGAAACCCTCTTTGATTCTCTTGGCCCTACCAGATCAGGTACCATTACAATCCTTGCCAGAACGTGTCGTTGATGGACGGTAAGACGATAATGGTCACAAACAAATTGTATGGCACCTATCTTTGGGTAACCCTGGGACAGCAGATATCGGACATCATGAGCCGGTTGAATGAGCTGTTTTTTCAGTTCGGTTGTCCTATCATTGCACGTATATG
>CAYRGB010000116.1:0-4467 GCA_964423715.1 uncultured Methanosarcinales archaeon
TATAATACATTTGTAGTATACTTATAATACATTGTAATATTATGTATGTGGTCCTATGGTATCTAATCATTTATTTGATGCCATGTCTTCGAAGTATGACCGTATGATCGTTTTATAACCCTCGGGTAGTTCTTCGTCGTATGCAGGAGATGACATCGTTCCTACCTCATAGGCCGATGAGCTTTCAAAATCCGGTGGCGCGTCCTCTTCATCCTCACTGGCAGTAAATCCTTCTCCAGCCCCAGGCGGCAGTGTGAGGTCGACTTCCTCGCCTTCCACCACGATCACGGCCGGCTCACCCATGAGATCTTCATTACCTGCACCATCACCACTTTCCTCTTCTTCCTCGATCGTGAACATGTCTTCAGTGGTCTCGTTCTCCTGTTGAGGAATGAAAGGAATGTCATCAAAAACATCTTTCATATCTTCGGGTGTGATATCACTGCGATAATCAGATATCGTTACATAACTGAACATTGCAAGCGTAACAATAAGCAATAGGATGCTGCTCTTTACTCTTCTTTTGTTCAGGAACGAGGAAGATCTGACCTTGCGGGTAGTTGTCATGACCGAACCCATCAGTTCATTGACAATAACATTGTCATCGTTTCGATTATCATAGGCCGTCCTCAGGCGTTCTCGAAGGATCGGGTATTTGTCCTCAACAAGGAAGAGTATGTTCAATGACTGATCGCGCAGGTGTAGCACGGTCGTGAGCAATATCGCAAGTATCACTGAGACCAGTATCAAGGCAATACTCACAAAAGAAACTGATGTACCCAGTATCTGGTATTGTGAGTCTGCATAAAGCTCAAGGGCACGCGACATAGAGAAGAGATCGTCCATGTTCAGTACTGTGAAAAGGGTATATAGGAAGATCGCGATCACTGTGAGATCCAGAAACATATAGAACTTGCGATATCTCCTGATAGCATGTTCCTGCGTTTCTACAAATTCCTCAATATCACTATTTGCAGCCATGACCGTGGTCCCATATTACCTATACGTAGCACTCATTCATCCCATGGCATCTCATATCCCGGATATGACCCCAGGACCTTCAGCATTGACACCTTTGAATTTATATCATGGAGAGCATCTTTTATAATTGCATCGCCCAAACTGCCAGAAAGGTCAATGTAGAACACGTAATCTCCCAATGTGCGTTTCGAAGGCCTTGATTCAATACGTGTCAGGTTGATGTCCCTTGTAGCGAAATCCCCAAGAATATCGTATAAGGCACCTGGTCGATCCCGATCGATATACACTATGATGGATGTCTTATAGCTTTGCCTTTCTGTACCGCCCAGCAGTGAAGCACGTTCTTCCTCACTTAGATCAGTGGTAATGGCAATAAAACGCGTGGAGTTTCTCTTTCGATCCTGGATGTTCTCGCTCAAAAGGTCAAGTCCATACATACTGGCTGATTCCCGAGATGCAATGGCAGCCATCTCTTCGAACTCATTGGCAAGCTTTGCTGCATGGGAGGTACTCCCTGTTGTTCGGATCTCCACATCCTTGAAGTTCTCTCTGAGAAACTGGCGACACTGTGCAAGTGCCTGGGGATGGGATAGGATGACCTTAATGTCAGACAGCTTGCCCCTGGACAATAGGCAGTGCTCTATAGGGACCACGATCTCTCCAATGATGGTTACATCATTTTCAAGCAGGTGGTCGAGCGACACTCCCACTGATCCTTCGATCGAGTTTTCGACAGGCACGATACCAATATCCACAGCTTTATCATCTATGGCTGAAAATATCTCGGATATGTCATTGTAATAGCTAAGATCGATGTCTACTAGATTCGGTTGCCGGGCTATCCATCCTTTTGCAGCTTTTTCTGAATATGACCCTTCAGGGCCAAGAACACCAATGATCATCATGTTATTAAACGATCTGATGTTAAAAATAACTTGTTACAACGGACAAGGATTAATTTTTGAATATTATTTAGAATGTTTGAATATGATCGTGATGAATTTGTCTGCATGATCTACTATTGGCATCGATCTTATTCATCACTTTTTCATGATCCTGATGATCAAGACCAGACCTGACAGATTGATAATTATGATAAGCACAGAACCTGCCAATCGCATATCCTCCTGATCATGATCTTCGGACCCATGCTCATCCGGAACAGAAGGAGAACCGAAACAAACCGTCATATCCCCCTGTGCATAGATCTCCTTTACCTGTACAGAGAACGAACCATCTTCTACCACCGATTCCACGCGTAGGGTATATCGTTGATCCCTGTCCAGACCCAGTAAGACATATTCACTGCCACCAGACGCATTTGCGATAATCCCTCCTTCATTTGAGATATCGATATCACTTTGTGCAGGTGTCTCGACCTTCAGGTTCACACGATCCTTCAGTGTAATGGAATTTCCGTCTGCAAAGGGCAGTTCATCAGGAATGTTCAGTATGCTCAGGATGGTGGGAGCGATGTCTTCCTGCCCGCAACTGTCATCCAATATTCCGGAAGGGACGTTGGACGAACAGATGATGCATGGGATCATCCGAACTTCGGATGTGGATGCGTATTTTTCGGACTGGCATCCTCCCCGCGAATCCGGTGACGGGAAGGCCATACCATGATCTGACGTTATTACGAATGCGAGGTCGTTCTCAATACATTGTTCATACAGTGGCATCAATATGGTATCCAGATATTCAATGCTCTCAGCGTATCCGGAATCTTTGCGATAATGCCCCGCAGTATCCACAGCACCCACATTGATCGTCAGGATATATCTATTGCCAGGAGCAGTTGTGCTCATAGTACCTATAACGTCACTGGCTGTATCCAGTGCCCACAGATTGTACGCATTATATCGATGGATGGTCCCTTCCAGTTGTTGATCGATATCAGTTTGGGCCGTGTCGGCGTGTTGTTGCATGATTTCAGCGATCGATCGTTCCAAGACAGGATCAACTGTTTCTGGATGCTCGTTGATCAGGACTGCCATCTGCGGATCATTGATGGACGTGGTTGTATCATGTATAACAACATCCTGTTCAGCAAGTAACTGATCAGAATCACCTTTTTCCAATATGGCAAAGGCAAGGTATCCATTTTCATGAAGGATATCATATATGGTGGATCCCGGATACGCCACCATCTGGCCATCTGCCTCAGAGTTACCGGTGACCAATATTGAATGCCCGGCATCAGAATCGATCCTTGGTGTTGTGATGTCGACAATGCGTGCGGAGTTCTTATAGATGGAGGAGAGATTGCTTAATTCCGGTTTGTTCAGGACACTCCCATCGACCGCATGAGGAGTGAGTTCTGAATAGATATAGGATGAACCCAGCCCGTCAACGATCAGGACAACTACACCTTCAGGAGTATCCACGGGACTGATCTCGATTATCGTTTCAGCAGTGATCGGGTGGGTCGAACAGATCAGTATGAACAGGACAATAGCAATTCTGATCAGGTATCTTATTAGGTGTGAAGGCGGTTCTCTCCATATCATTGGACATGGATTGTAATGGGTGTATTAAATAGTAACGACTGCAAGCGTGCCATCATAATAATACATTGATCATTCACAGACGTAAGAGATTGGATATCCACACATGGACGTTCGAGGCACAGAATGGCCGGGAGCAGATGATCTCGGGTATCGACAAGCGATCCTGGAATAATGAGGCCGGAGATGAGCATCTCAGGGTAATGGAATCATTCCAGGACAGGTCAGCAAGGTAGCCAGTGGCTATGTGCCGGATGGCTGCACCGAGATCGATAAGAAATAACATCACTGTGCAGCGAGTGGGTGATGTATTTGATGTCACATTCCGAACGATGCAGCCAAAGGATACAAGGTGCACACATGCGTTCAAGCCCTTAGAGGTGACGATCCCTCGGGATGTGTATGGACTTGAGAAAGGTATGTATATTGTGGATGTCAATGGGTGTTAATGCCAAATTTGAGCTGAGCATGGACAATGTTCTCGAGGAGTGGTGTATATGATGGTTTTTTCTGAAAGGAGAGTGGATTGAATTTGTGACATACTTTAGGTTTAGGCTGTTACTCGTGGGTATAAAAAGGAAAGTTGAAAGATGTAGTGAGTGAAGTTATTTAATAAGATTCGTTATGGGATTATATATATGAACATCATATACATTTTCTTTCCATTGTACAATAGGCAAATAACATTTATGGAAGTGTGTTAGTATAATGAACAAAAAATCTAAAAAACGTCCCCCTGCTGAATATATTAAAACGGAAAATGATTTGCGAGAAATAATCAAAGAGCTTAATTGTTTTTATGATATTTCAATGATCGTTGAGAAGGATCTTCCAATAGAGGATACTCTCCAGAATATCGTGAACCTGCTTCCGGATGCCTGGAAATATCCGGATATTGCATGTGCAAGAATACTTTTTGATGATAATATTTACCAAACTGACAATTTCCAGGAGACTTCCTGGAAACAGAACAGTCGCA
>CAYRGB010000117.1:0-4433 GCA_964423715.1 uncultured Methanosarcinales archaeon
CATCCTGGACACAGTCCCATATATCAACAAGACAGGGCTTATTATCAAAAAGGATATCTCTGGTGATATTCCTCTGGTCAATGGGGATAAAGAACGAATTGAACAGGTATTCCTTCATTTGCTGGACAATGCCATCAAGTTCACACCCCTTGGAGGAACGATCACAATCTCTGTGCATGATGAAAAAAAGGGTGTGCATATAATGATTAAGGATACGGGTGTCGGAATAGCGGAAGACTATATACAGAAGGTCTTCCAGAACTTTTATCAGATTGATGGCTCCACTACACGAAAATACGATGGAACTGGTATAGGATTGCCACTGTGTAAAAGGATCGTTGATGATCACGGGGGCAAGATTCAGATTGAGAGTGAAAATGGTGTGGGGACAACGGTCCATGTATGGCTGCCAGAACTGGGATGACATAATTACCATAGCCTCCAACCAGTAGATTTCGATCACGCTGTCGGAAAATATATATCCTATCTAACCAATCACACTCACCACATAAAGAAAACGGTGATATTATGATAAGTGTTAACGAAAAAGGATTAGCTATAATCGATGAAATGCTGGATTGGGAAGAGGATATCAACGTTGAGTCAATGGAGCTTGACAACGGTGCTACCATCATTGATTGTGGTGTCAATGTGAACGGTGGATATGATGCAGGAATGTACCTGTCCCGCCTGTGCCTTGCCGATCTGGCAGAGATCACCTATACAAAGTTCGATCTGGAAGGCCTCCCCGTGCCTGCGATCCAGGTAGTCACCGACAATCCGATCGTTGCCTGTATGGCTTCCCAGTATGCTGGTTGGAGGATCGCGGTTGGCAAATACTTTGGAATGGGCTCCGGTCCTGCCCGTGGACTTGGTCTTAAACCAAAGGAACTGTATGAAGAGATCGATTACAAGGATGATTGCGACGCTGCTGTACTTGTGATGGAATCCGCAGAATTGCCCAATGAAGAGGTAGTCGAATATATCGCAAAACACTGCAATGTGGATACAGAGAATGTCTATATAGCTGTTGCACCGACATCATCCATTGCAGGGTCAGTGCAGATATCTGCACGTATCGTGGAAACAGGTATACACAAGCTGGAATCCATTGGTTACGACATCAACACCATCAAGAGCGGGTTTGGTATTGCTCCTATTGCACCAATCGTCGGTGACGACACGAAATGTATGGGTTCCACCAACGACTGTATCATCTACTGCGGCGAGACCTACTACACCGTGGAACATGGTGACGCAGAGAAGCTTGCAGATTTCGTTAAGAAGGCACCATCCAATACATCCTCAGATTATGGAAAGCCGTTCTACGCCACTTTCAAGGAAGCGGGCTTCGACTTCTTCAAGGTCGATGCCGGTATGTTCGCACCAGCAAAGATAACTATCAACGATCTCATAACCAAAAAATCGTTTACGTGCGGCCGGATCGGTCCATCTATACTGCTTACTTCATTTGGCATTGAGAACGTCTGAACACTGTTTTGAACATACGTACAGCCAATACGACTGTACGCCATACTTTTTAAACTTTGATAAGATGGAAATAGTAAACACTTCAACGGGGATCGGCAGGCAGCTCAGTGAATTCCGCAAGCTTGTACAGGATTCGGAAAAGATCATGTTCGTGGGAACGTCGGGTTTCTGCACACCCTTTGCAGAACTGACCGCATACGTCATACGAAATAGCGGTAAGAAGCTGGGATTCATCCCAGATATCAGGTTTGACGATGCAATAGAGATCATCTCCACAGATCATGGGATGCAGCTTGGAGACCCCATGGATCCTCACGCTGACACCGTGGTCCTGCTTGGGGGACTGGCAATGCCAAAGATCGGTGTCGATGTGGAGGACATGAAGGTAATGGTCTCAAAGGTCCTTGAGAATGCAGAGACCAGTCTGATAATTGGCATATGCTTCCAGTCGATCTTTGAAAAACAGGGCTGGATCGATCCTATTGAATTTGATTATATTATCGATTCCGACCTCACCGCAGAGGTTATCAAGGTCTGAGATACAATAAGACAATAGAATACCAATATTTCACGTCCCTGTTTCCCATGAGATCACCTTACCAGCGCATCAACAACAACGTGCCACACGCCCGGTGAATACTTCTTGATACGATGACACTCCTTAATCTCGATCTCGCGCCCAAGCTTAGCTGCTGCCATCCTGATACGCTCGATCGGACGCGCAAATACTAGTTCCTCGGGGGTAGTTTCGTGATAATGCAGCATACCACCCTCATTCTTTATCGCGCCAATGCCCTGTGCAAGGTATTCATGGGTCGTCCCAATGTATCCCATGATCACCCTATCGGCGATCTCCGTGGGTGTGACGCAGGCACAATCCCCGTTTACAGGTTCAATGATCTTCCCAACATGATTCAATTCAATGTTCTTACAGAGGTACTGGTGGGAGCGGGGATTGATCTCAATGGAGATGATCTTTTGAGGATCTGAATGCACGGCCATTGGAATAGAAAAGTAACCGATGCCTGCGAACATATCAACAACGATCTCATCCTTGCCAAATTCACTCATCCGTTTTCGCTCGGCAAGGTTTCCCTTTGAGTACATGATCTTTGTAACATCCATTTTGAAGAGACATCCATGCTCCTTCTGTACTGTCTCCGTATCAGAACCGACAAGGAGTTCCCGCACAGGTTCCCGAAATTGTCCCGATATCCCAAGATCCCGTACCACACACCTGCATCTGGGATACATCTCAAGCAGGGTCTCTGCGATCAAATGTCTCCTGCTGATGATCGTCTCAGGGATGCTGACCACAATGATGCCACCTAGTATCTGCCATCCAGACGGCACATAGCATAGCTCATGATCTGGAATGCTATCCTTCAACCGTTCTCTCAATGACTGATACCGCTGGTAATACTCAGGGTTGGCCTGTTCGATCATCCGATAGCCTGCAACATCATCCAGTACCGGGATCTCCATACATCTTCCATTATTGTGGGTATCAATGATCCTGATCTTGCGGTTTTTATCCAGAAGGAACTTCTGGTTTAGTTCTGATCGCAGGCACTCTGCATTTTCAAGAGGAACTATTATTGTTCTGTTCATATTTCTTATTACTGCTAACCTATGATCATTCGGAAATTCACGAACGTTTATATCGATAATACCGGTATTTAATACTATATGATATCAAGTGGCTACACATCATTCTTTGCGACAGAACACGGCTTTATAGCAATTGATGGTGATTCCAAACTTAAGATCATGGAACTATTTGAAGATGAAGCGCATTCGTCCGACGAGATCGTATAACATACAGGGATATCAAAATCAACGGTCTCTGCCCATCTCAAATATCTAATAACATATACATACTGGAAGAGATGGTAGATCCGAATGACCGGCGCAAGAAAATATAAAGTATACGTTCCATGTGTTGAGATGTGTAGGGTGAAGGCCAAGGGTACTATTACCCAACCTCTGTTAAAGTTCATTGGATGAAAGTGTCCTTGAAGCCGTCCTGCTTGTACAACTCAGCACTGACTGCACAATGAAAGAAACTGAATACTACAGCACAAGCTATGACCCTTGTCTTTTTGTAATGCAATGAACCTGTATTATATTGTGTAACTGTGTATTGCCGTCAGGAACCTATGATCACGCCGATATCGGACTTCAGGAGAGGGCCGATGTGTGCTACAATGCCCGGACCGTCCGTGCCTTTCCTGCAGATAATGGCATTCTCCATCACTCCGAGACGATCTATGCCATAGATGTCCTTCCCATGTCCGGTATTCTTTATTGCAACCTTGAGTTTTGATCGAGTGACTGAATTGACGATCACGCGGTCAGTACCTGATCGTTTCCACTCCCACCACATGTCGATCTGTTTTTTTGTGAACCGTATCAGTGTCTTGTCACCGTGTTCAACGATCTCTACCAAAACTGGTATGTGTGATATCATGCCAAACCGCGAAGCGATCTGATGAGAATCGCCGGCTCCCAGGGGCTTCAATGATTCAGTAGAGACCAACAATGTAATCCCTATATCGACCGCAATACCTTTGTCATTGATTGAAATTATATAGCCCTTATAATGTGTCCCAATCTGTGGTTCTGTTGTAGGGGAACCATATTTATTTATTAGGAAGTTCGCAGCAAACTCCTCGTCATCACCTTCGATGTTCACCTGAATCCATTTGTTTTTTGTGATCGACAGGTCGAACAAAACATCCAGATCCTTTAGTTCACTCCCAATCGTAGCCCTGATCGATGCAATGACACTTCCGGGATTGCAATATGCCTTTATGCAAAGTACTATTTCTCTCATGCGTCCCACTATACTCTCCAAGGACTTAATCTTTCCTTAGAAGAGAGACAAACACATCTTCGGTGTCATGATATGCCATAATTACCTCATCCCTGATCGAATCTTC
>CAYRGB010000118.1:0-2857 GCA_964423715.1 uncultured Methanosarcinales archaeon
GATGGTATCTAGGATCTCATGCTCATGGCTGAGTCGCACCTCCCTCTTTGTGGGATGGACATTCACATCCACCTGTGCAGGATCGATATCTATGCCCATCACCACCACCGGATACCGACCTCTGGGGATGAGGGTATAATATCCCAGCCTCACCGCATTACTGATATCCCGGGACGCAATCGGTCTCCCGTTTATGAACATGTATTGAAGGTCAGTGCTCCCCCGGGTCATTTCCGACCTCGATACATATCCAGAGATGGATACATATTGAGAACCGCCCTGAACCCCTATCATGAGCCGTGCAACATCCTTCCCGAGCAGATGAACCATCGTATCGAACAACTTACCTGATGCTGGGGACCGGAGGATGACCTTTCCCTCACTGACCAGGGTAAAGGACACGTCCGGGTTACCCAGGCATTGGCGTATCAACACATCCGTGATGTGCGCCAGTTCTGTACGCCTGCTCCTGAGATATTTTTTCCGTACAGGGGTGTTATAGAACAAGTCCCGCACATACAAACTCGTCCCCACCGGCGCACCGGTATCGGATATCTCCGTGACCATACCATTTAGAACCAGCGCCCTGACCCCGGTCATCGCTCCCTTCAAGCAGCTGATGAGCTCCACCTTCGCTATCGCAGCGATGGATGAGAGGGCCTCACCCCGAAATCCAAGGGTGGCCACCGTTTCGAGATCGAACGCATCCCTGATCTTGCTGGTCGAGTGCCTGCTAAAAGCGATCTCCACATCATCCCTGCTCATGCCCGAACCGTTATCGATAACGGCCACCAACTTCGACCCAAACCCCTCTATTTCCACTCGAATATCCGTAGCCCCAGCGTCCAGGCAATTGTCAATGAGTTCCTTGACCACTGAGGCCGGGCGCTCGACTACCTCTCCTGCTGCTATTTTATTGATAGTCATCTCATCGAGCATATGAATACAGGACTGCTCTGCATCTGACATTATTGATCATCTCCGGAACGATTGGCTTTCTTCTGCAATTCGTATAAACGGTTCAGGGCATCCAGGGGTGTTAGCTGGTTAATGTCGAGACACTTTAACTCCTCGACCGTGGGATCCAGCTGTTTTGACGTATGGGAACTGTTCGCATCGAACAGCACCATCTGGGTATATCGGGCATCCCTCTTTCGGCGGGCCTCCACACCACTCTCCTTGCTTATGATGCTCTCGTTCTCGATATCATCCAGTATTTCTCTCGCCCGCAGGGTCACCTGACGAGGTACACCTGCCAGCCGCGCAACATGGATCCCATAGCTCCTGTCCGTGGCACCTGGCACTATCTTGCGCAGGAAGACGAGATCATCCCCATCCTCTTTCACAGCGATGTGGTAGTTCTTCACCCGTTCCAGGCTGGATGCGATCTCAGTGAGCTGGTGATAATGAGTGGCGAACATGGAACGCACACCGAGCCTGCCCTTGTTGTGTATATATTCGACCACCGCCTTTGCAATGCTGTAACCGTCATACGTGCTGGTACCCCTGCCGATCTCATCGAGCAGGACCAGGCTTTTCGGGGTCGCATTGTTCAGGATATTGGCCAGTTCCACCATCTCTACCATGAACGTGCTCTGCCCGCTTGCCAGGTCATCGAAGGCCCCAACCCTGGTGAACACGCGATCTACGACACCGATGGAGGCATGGGACGCAGGTACGAACGAGCCTGCCTGTGCCATGATAACGGTCAGCGCTACCTGGCGCATGTATGTTGACTTGCCTGCCATGTTTGGACCAGTGATCAGCAGGAACTGCTCTTTACTGCAATCCATATGTGCATCATTGGGCACAAACCCTCCCGGGACAGAATGCTCCACAACCGGGTGGCGACTGTCACTGATCACTATACAGCAGTCATCGGTGATGCCTGGTCTGACATAATTATTGTTCACCGCCACCTCCGCAAGGTCCACAAGTACATCGAATTCCCCGACCAGTGCGGCCGTGTGCTGGAGGGCGCGCGGGTGGGCAGCTACCGTGGCATTGATCTGGGAGAACAAATCATATTCCAGAACCGTGATCTTCTCGTAAGCAGAGAGGATGATCCCCTCCTTTTCCTTGAGCTCGGAAGTATAGAACCGCTCGGAGTTGGTCAGGGTCTGCTTCCTGATGTGATCATCAGGGACCTGGGATATGTTGGCCTTGGTCACCTCGAGGTAGTACCCGAATACCCTGTTGTACCCAACCTTGAGTGACTTGATCCCGGTCCGGGTGCGTTCCTTGTGCTGGAATGACGCAATCCATTCCTTGCTATGCGTGGATATGTCCTTGATCTCGTCAAGCTCCTTGCTGTACCCGACCCGGATCATCCCTCCATCCCGCACACTGACCGGCGGCTCGTCCACGATCCCGTGTCCGATCAGGCCCACCAGTTCCTCCAGTTCGGAAAAACCTGCAAGTTCCTCTCTGATATCAGTAAGCAACTGTGAGTGGATACCATCACCCAGGCAACCAATGATCGCAGGGGCCACCTCCAGGGATCGTTTCAATGCCACAAGGTCCCGGGCATTAGAATTACCATACACGATCCTGCCAATCAGGCGTTCGATGTCGCGGACATAGGACAGGTGGGAGCGTACGTCAAAGCGCAGTAATGTATCGTTGGCCAGTTCCTCTACCGCATCAAGACGGGCATTGATGGAATCCATATCGATCAGCGGTTTGATCAGCCATTTCTTGAGCAACCTTCGTCCCATGGGCGTCTTGGTCTCATCCAGCACCCGTAACAGGGACGTATCGTATCCCTCGTCTCGCACGCTCCTGACGATCTCAAGGTTGCGCAGGGTGATGGAATCCAGTATCATGAAGTCGTATTCGGAGTATGTGGTCAGTGTCT
>CAYRGB010000118.1:2867-4416 GCA_964423715.1 uncultured Methanosarcinales archaeon
GAGCGCATATTCAAGAGCTGCCCCTGCCGAGGATATCGCCCAGGGCAACCCCTCACACCCCATGCCCTCCAGAGTGGAGACACCGAAATGCTGCTGCAGTCGTCCCTTTGCCCCTTCCAGACCAAAGGCATCGTCCTCAAACTCATGGACGATCAGTTTCAATCCCTCCAGCCGCTCCACAAGGATGGGGTTGCCGATCAGTGACGGCGGCAGGATACACTCAGCAGGAGTCATGCGTGCAGCCTCACTGGCAATACTGTCAAAGGGTGGCGCATCACGTATCTGCGTTGTCAGGAACTCACCTGTGGACACGTCCAGGAACGAGACACCGAAATCCCCGTCCTCGCCGGCCACCGCCATGAGATAGTTATTGGCAACATCGGAGAACATGGATGAGTCAATGGCAGTACCTGGCGTGACCACCCTGACCACCCCTCTCTTGACAACCCCCTTTGCCTGCCTGGGATCCTCCAGCTGCTCACAGATGGCCACCTTGTACCCTTTCTTGACCAGACGGGGCAGATAGGTATCAATGGAATGGTACGGGATGCCTGCAAGCGGCATCTTCTCGCCATCCTTGCTCTTGCCCCGGGTGGTGAGAGTGATCTCCAGCTCTTGCGCGATCGTTTTTGCGTCCTCGCCAAAGGACTCATAGAAATCGCCCATCCGAAAGAAGATCAGTGCATCTGGGTAGTCCTTCTTGGCCTCATAGTACTGCTGCATGGCAGGGGTTGGTTTGTTCATTGTCACTCCGCAGTGAAAATAGGTCTGGGAGGATTATCTATTTATTGGTCTTTTTGTGTTTTCATTGCTGAGGATTTAACAAACCCACATATCCCGTCTACCAACATCAATTCGATCATATAAAATGACCAAAAAGTTAATAAGTCGCAGATTCCCATTCATTATAGGGGGTAATGAAATACATTCGCTCAAAAGTGTCTTTATAACGAATGTATTGCTAAATTATGCCCATGTATTGTTCTGAAGGAGGAATCGATATGATAACACCGAAAGAATTTAAGATATGCGGTAAAGTTAAAGATCCGAAGACTAAGAAAGGGTATTCGGGTCTTATAGTAGAGGTATTGGATAAGGATTTCCGATATGACGATCGATTGGGATCGGTTGTCACTGACAAAGACGGAAATTTCGAGATCCAGTATGATAAGAGTGATTTTAAGGATGCCTATGTGGATAAACAGCCAGATATCTTTCTTCGGGTTAAAACTCTGGATGGAGAGATAATTCACACCACAGAGGACAAGATCAGATATAAAGCTGATAAGACGGAAAATTTCATTGTGGATATCCCGCAGCGCCTGGAAAAATACACGAAAGGAGCTGATTATAAGATAGACGGGAAAGTAGATCCGAAGTTGCTCAAAGAGCTTCCTGAAGGTTTGGCACTGAGAGCGTATGCAGTGAGGGATAGAAGGGTGCTGGGTTCGTCTCCAATTGAGGATGACGGCAGTTTCAATATCAAATATAAGTATGAGATATATGAAAAGAAAGAAAAAAGGCTTGCTATAGGACCTTCTCTGGTCAT
>CAYRGB010000119.1:0-444 GCA_964423715.1 uncultured Methanosarcinales archaeon
GGTTTCGGTATGACTCATCACACCGCCTTATTCTTGTCCTTCCTAATTCGTTTGGTTCCTCAAACTTCAAATCAGTTTCAATATCATATCCCCTTCTTTGTAAATATGGTATTATCATTTTTATTACGGTTTCCGATTCTGACATGTATCTCATATTTAACCAACCAACATAGCATGATTTTTAGCAATTCAGTCGAGTACTTCTTTTAAATTTCCGTCGTCCGTTCTCCGATTGCCATATGTTCCACTGCCTTTTCGATAGCATCGGTGTGATTTTTTGCCGCACCAATACTCACGAGATATACAAGGTTGTCAATTGTGCGATCTGTCAGCCTATATGATTTGGATGGATGTGCTGTCGTTGGGTAACACTTACCGATCGCGGCTATAAACTCGCAGATCGCACCGCGCTGGAATGATTCCTGCAATTCAACCGCATGGACC
>CAYRGB010000119.1:454-2236 GCA_964423715.1 uncultured Methanosarcinales archaeon
CGGAAGACGGCATACGACTGTGATGATTTCGCATACATACTCATGGGAGACGTGACCCGATGGAATTCAGATCTCGCGTTTGGCATCGCGATGGTATCACGACCGTCGGGGCGGCATGCGCTGAACTGCTTAGTGGGTCTCGACATGCAGATGTACCTGGTCGAATCGCAGACGTATGAGATCTTCACGATGCCGGACGACTGGCGCATCTATTTCTTATTGTTTTGAATCTCCATGACAACCGGCCTAATGACTCGAGACTTGGACGCATAAAAAAGACCTCCATCCCAGCAGGCCTGAAACGAGGTTCTCAACGGTGGGCTGAGAAGGTCGAGATTAAGTTACCATTCATTGAAGCAGAAATTGTTAAATAGTTTTAAATAATATTATTTAACATTATTTAACATTATTTAACATTATTTAATATTATTTAATAAACAGGAGTGAACTCAATGGTACTAAAGACATTTAATGTGGACGAAGTTACTTACAAGAAATTCTCTACTCTCTGTAAATCCCATGGGATGAGTATGAGCAAGCAAATACAGATGTTCATGGAGAGCATAGTGTCTCAAGAACCGGAAGCAAATAAGGAATATTTGGAAAAACTCGATAACATCAGAAGAGGAAAATTCATTAGTGTTACTGATTTTTCTGAACGATATGGGTTGCAATAATGGAATATGGTATTGTTATATCTGAGATTGCAGACAAAACGTTTGCAAAGCTCGCTAAAAAGAACCCGAAACAGATGAACATTATCATTAAGAAGGTTCAACAAATTATCCAAAACCCATGTCATTTTAAACCTTTGCGTGGTGATTTGCACGGTGCAAGAAGAGTGCATATTGACTCTTCATTTGTATTGATCTATGAAATCGATGAGAATAATAGATCAATCAGGATTCTCGACTACGATCATCATGATGTGATTTATTAATTTATTTGCTGTGATGCTTTGTGGTGGATGCTGCCATTTGAACGGCGTTTGTCTAGAGTACAAAAACGACAAACAAATAGATACCTAAATCTTGCGAAATATCAATGCCTGCTTAGGTCTATCTAACGTTTTTTGGTGGACCGGTCGGGAATTGAACCCGAGGCCTCTACCATGCCAAGGTAGCGATCTTCCCCTGATCTACCGGCCCACAGACGTTAGACCCTAGATATCATCATCTAAAATAAAGGTATCGCTGTTATAGGTGGGTACACACCACACCTTTTTGAATGTGTCTTGCAGAAATGGGGGTCCTAATAGACGTCGAAGAAAATTGTGAAGAAAAAGCTTAAGGATAGCTATTTATACATAACTGATAAAGAGACTCTCAGTTGCATACAACTTATAATGGAGGTTTTATATTTGGTAATGGAAGATAATTGGGACGAGAAGAATCCTGGTCCCGCACAAGATGATCCTTTTCGTGATCTTATAAATAAAGGGATCCCCCCCATGGCGGGTCACATACTACGCTCACTGGCCATCGTAATTGCGATACTTGTCGTGTTCTCTGTGATGTTCGGTTCTATATTTGTGTCCATCGGTGCCGGCGAGGTTGGAGTGAAGTTCAGCCAGTTCGGGGGAGTTCAGGAAGATGAACTGAGTGAGGGGTTGCATATAGTCCCACCCTGGATCACCGTGACGAAATATTCTGTGAGGTCTGAGACCTATACCATGAGTTCCAGGACTGAAGAAGGTGAGATTCTGGGCGATGACCAGATATCTGCATTGACCAGCGAAGGTCTGACACTTGGTATGGATATCACGGTTCGGTATAGAGTTCT
>CAYRGB010000119.1:2246-4412 GCA_964423715.1 uncultured Methanosarcinales archaeon
GCTACCAACGAGATTCATCAGAAGCTTGGAACTAATTATGCAGAGAAGATCCTCCGTCCAACCATTAAATCGGTCATCAGGGATGTGGTCTCCAGCAAAACTGCCATGCAGGTCTATGGTGAACAGAGGCAAGTGGTATCGTTAGCTATGCAGGAGGGTATGGATACAGCCCTGACAGATGATGGTATTATCGTGGAGGAGGTCCTCCTGAGGAATGTCCAGTTGCCTGATCGGGTGGCAGATGCTATCGAGCAGAAACTGCAGGCAGACCAGGACGCTCAAAGAATGGTATTTGTAAAACAGAAGGAACAGCTGGAGGCTGAACGGAAGATAATCGAAGCAAATGGTATCGCCAATTCAACGATCATCCAGGCTACCGGTGAAGCCGAGGCTCTACACATCATCAATCAGGAAATTTCAAAGAACCCAAATCTGATCAACTACAAGTATATCCAGATGCTTCAGGGCAAGGACGTCCAGACAATGATCGTTCCAACGGATCAGGCTCTGATACTGGATGCTTCCAGTTGAATGTGTGTAAGCAAGATATGAGCGAGATACCTGAGGATCACCCGAGATACGATTCCCTCATGACCCGTGAGAGGGTCGTTGAGGGTGTCAGGATCGGTATCACAAGTCCACAGGGATTAGTGGCCCAGGGCAGGGGTGAGAGTTTCGACTATCTCCTTGGAGAATGTACGAGCGAGTCGGCATCCTGCGCAGAGACAGTGGCAGTGGCGATGCTCCTGCTTGCAAGGAGGGCCGTGATATCGGTCAATGGCAATACTGCAGCTCTTGTGCCGGATGGACTTGTTGCACTGTCCGAAGTAACAGGAGCACCCCTTGAGGTGAACCTGTTCCATCGCAGCGAGACACGTGTGGGGAAGATCATTGCTCATCTTCGATCCCATGGGGCATTCGATGTGCTCGGTGGAAAAGGAGATGCACGTATAGATGTGAGCCATGACCGTGCTGTGGTGGATAATAATGGGATATATGCTGCGGATGTGGTGCTGGTGCCACTGGAGGATGGCGATCGTTGCCAGGCTCTTGTCAACATGGGCAAGTCCGTGATAGCGATCGACCTGAACCCATTGTCCCGGACATCCCGTACTGCCAGTGTCACCATTGTGGATAATGTGACACGGGCTATCGATAACATGGTGGTGCTGGCAAGGGATATGGACTGCACTGATGAGGATCTGCTCAGGAGGTCGATCGCCTCTTTCAATAACGAGGATGTGCTCTCGTCTGCTCTGGAACTGATTAGAGAGAGACTCATAACGATCTCCGGAGAGATTGGTTGAATGGATCTTATTGAGAATACCAGAAGTTTTGTTTCGAATATACTGGCTGATGAGCCAAGTACTCATGGAATGTCACATGTAGAACGGGTGGAATCCATGTGTATGAATATCCAGAGATATGAAGGTGGCGATGTCGAAGTTCTTCGCCTTGCTGCTTTGCTCCATGATGTGGGTGTTGCCAAAGAGCATCGGGAGGGCGGTGATCATGCTGAGTACAGTGCCCAGATCGCACGGGAGTTCCTGTCCCAAAATGGGGTAAGGGAGTCACTGATCGATCATGTGGTAGCATGCATCACGACTCATCGTTTCAGTCGTGGGCACAAGGCTGGGTCACTTGAGGCCCAGATACTACAGGACGCAGATCGGATCGATGCATTGGGTGCGGTCGGGATCTTCCGGTCGCTGGTATCCATGGGGGTCCTGCGTGGTCTCAAATATGCTATCGGTACTGTCAAGGAGAGTTCGATGAATGCGTATGCTTCGGATCCCTTTGAAGGGTTTGCCGATTATATGGAAAATAAACCCTTTAAGATACCCGGGACGCTAAATACAAATGCTGCAAAGATGATCGCGGAAGATAGACTCAGGGTCATGCATCTGTATCGGGATGCACTGGCAGAAGAAACATCGTTGGAGTAAGATATTATGGCTGATATTATTATTGAGAATGGTTATGTCCTGACAATGGACTCAGATGTGGGCGATATTTCGAAAGGTGTGGTCGTGATCGAAGATGGTGTGATCACGCAGGTGGCAGGGTCTACAGAACAGACAGCTGATACCGTGATCGATGCCCGGGGTTCTGTGGTGATGCCTGGTTTGGTCAATACTCATTCCCATGCTGCCATGAGTCTCTTCA
>CAYRGB010000120.1:0-4386 GCA_964423715.1 uncultured Methanosarcinales archaeon
ACTTGCAAAACCTATAGTTTTGCAAGTTCCTCATTAATTAAATATAACACCATTCATGAGATAGAGGTTGGTCATTTTGCCAGATATAACGAGTATCCTAAAGAATAATAATGCAAGCAGTAATCTGAATGTAATTATAGCGGTTGTTGGTGTAGTTGTTATAGGTCTGCTTACGGTTGCAGCAGCTTCAGGAATGGTCTATATTCCTGCCCTGACCGAAATACTCGGTACGGATGAACTGGTGGACCTTGGTGTGAAAGTTGATCCTGTATTGTTCGACAATCTCGTTGAAGAACAGGGTATGGACCTTACGGATTCGGTTTCAAAGTATCAATTGACAAGTAACATAGTCTATTCTGATCCAGCTCCTATGGATGTGAGCCTTTCAAGCTCTGACCTGAGTTCATACCTGCAGGCTACGAACAATGAAGGTTCCCTCAAAGATATACAGGTGAGACTCGGAGATAACAACCAGGCTGAAATGTCAGCTTATATTGACCTCAATGACCGGGGGTATGACTTCAAGGGACCCGTATATGCAGAGGGAAGTATTTCCAAGGCAAGCGATAATAGTATCCAGATAGACATAAACAGTGCAAAGGTAGGACTCCTTCCACTTCCGAAAGGTAGTACTGAACAGGGAGCACAGGAACTTGAGAACATAATAAACTCCCATCTTGCAAAGATGCCGGGACTTAAAATAGAATCTCTGACGATATCTGATGGAACACTCGATTTTAACGGTGATTTCCCCATGACAGCTGATGTCATGGATGAGTAAATCTGTTGCCTTTTCTGGCATCGTTACCTTTTTTCTTTTACAGCGTCTCTGTCAGGTATTTTGTCCGTACCATAGGGCTTACTGATATACATTCCCAATTTGTATAATTGCGGATCAAATAATTTTATCCCAAGACACATATGGCCGCAAACTTAAAGAACCGCCAATACAATCTATTGTAACTTTTGAGGCGATACCATGATAACAAAACAACAGATCTCCGATATCCTCCAAGACTACGATACCGATGAACTGACTATCGCAACGGTCTGTTCTCACTCGAGTCTCCAGATATTCGATGGGGCCCGCAAGGAAGGTTTCAGGACGATAGGGATCTGTGTGGGTCAACCTCCGCGTTTTTATGACGCATTCCCAAAGGCAAAACCCGATGAATATATCATTGTTGATAGTTACCAGGATATGCCCGGCATTGCCGGGGAACTTGTACGGAAGAACGCTATTGTCATTCCACACGGTTCCTTTGTGGAATATATGGGAGTGGAGAACTTTGCAGAGTTCCAGGTCCCCACCTTTGGTAACCGGGCTGTCCTTGAATGGGAGTCCGACCGCACCAAGGAGCGGGAGTGGCTTGAAGGTGCTGGTCTCCACATGCCCAGACAGATCGAGCCAAAGGATATCAATGGCCCTGTGATGGTGAAATATCATGGAGCAAAGGGTGGCCGTGGCTTCTTTGTCGCAAAGACCTATGAGGAGTTCCTGCAGAGCGTGGATGATAATGAGAAGTACACAATACAGGAGTTCATAGTAGGCACCAGATACTACCTGCATTTCTTTTACTCTCCCCTGAAAACGGAAGGGTATAAACTCAGCAATGGAACTCTGGAAATGCTCAGTATGGATCGCAGGGTTGAATCCAATGCCGATGAGATCTTCAGGCTTGGTTCTCCCAAAGAACTTGAAAAAGCGGGCATCATCCCTACATATGTAGTCACAGGCAACGTTCCCCTTGTTGCCCGGGAATCACTGCTTCCACTCATATTCTCTATCGGGGAGAAGGTTGTCGAACAATCTCTGGAACTCTTTGATGGCATGATCGGCCCCTTCTGTCTCGAGACAGTGTTCACAGACCAGCTCGAGATCAAGGTCTTCGAGATATCTGCACGCATCGTTGCTGGTACCAATCTCTATACGTCTGGTTCACCATACTCGGACCTCGTTGAACCAGACCTGTCCACTGGCAAACGGATCGCACAGGAGATTAAACTCGCCAGGTCACTGGGCCGGCTCGAAGAGATCCTTTCCTGATCGCCCCAGAGCCAGAGTTGCGATTCTGGAGCCCGCGTCCGTCTCGCTAGCGCTCGAGCGGACTGAATGAAGTGAGATCCGGTATTGCAGCCAGTTTACTACATTGTTTGATTATGCTTGCAGCTGGGCCCCGACAAATCGATCAACGGAATGCATCACAAAGTCATGCCTGCAGCCACCCCCACAATGAACATCGAGACGAGGGCTGCCATGGGTACTGTGATATTGTCATACTTGCTGGACCCGGCTTCTGCGATCATTCCGATAGCACTTCCGACCACGGCGATAAATCCTGCAAAATAGAATCCTACCAGAGCCGCTGCAAGTATGCCGGCAACGGTGCCCTCGATCGTCTTGGAGCTGCCCCACAGGCAGATCTTTCCGTGAACACCCACGATGGTGGAGAAACCATCACCTAGGGTCAGGACGATGATCGATGCATAGCATATGCCTTCATCCACCCAGGACGCAAGTACCAGCAGGCTGAGAATCGAGAGGAGATACAGCAGGGGATCGATGGCAATTGTCTTAGATTCTTCGCCGCGCCAGAGAGCACGGACGATCGGGGGATTTTTTGTTCTGGGTCTGGAGAGCTCCAATACCAAAAAGAGGAGTATGCAGGCGACGAGTAGCTTAATCGCAAGGGTCCTGCCCGCAAGGACGGCTATGAATGGAAAAAGAGCACCGCTTATATGAACAGACTTGCGAAGCGGTAGCCCGGAATATACTGTATCCCGGGACGTATGAGATGATCGTGGACGAGACATCGTTATACGTACTATACACAGATACAAACGCATATATATTTGCTTCAATGATTCACACACAATGAACGATATGGACGGACATTTTACTGCAGGGGTTGTGAAAAAGCGTTACGTTCTGGGCCGGCAGGCTGAGAGCGAGGTAGGGATCCTGCGTCTGGGACGATACCTGGCTCTGGACAGTTCCACCGGTGCCCACGTAGCAATGGATGCACTCCGACCCCATGCGGTCCTGATATGTGGCAAGCGCGGGTACGGAAAATCCTATACAATGGGCACACTGGTCGAGGAACTCTCGCTCCTGCCAATTGCCATCCGTGAGAATATCACGCCCCTGATCATTGACACAATGGGGATATTCTGGACACTCTCGCATGAGAATACAGCGGAGTCCAACCTGCTACAGCAATGGGGACTGGAACCACACGGGTTCGATGTAGATGTGTTCGTTCCTGCTTCAATGATCGACGAATACCGGGACCGTCATATCAATGCAATACCTTTTGCTATTCCCATATCACACATGGACGGTTATGGATGGTGCCGATTGTTCAATGTGAATGAGGTCTCACCACTGGGAGTACTCCTGGTACGGATCATCGATGAACTGAAACGCGCCCCTGGTCTCTTTGCGTTCGATGATATTATGGATGCTATCAGGGAGGACGAACGCTCGGATACCCTGGTGAAAAGTGCTGCTGAGAACTACTTCAGGACCGCTGTGTCGTGGGGAGTATTTCACAGGAAAGGAACGCCGATCACAGAACTGGCGGGCGGGAAACCAGCCGTGCTGGATGTGAGCACCATCGAGAACAGGACCGTGCGTTCTGCTGTAGTCAGTATCATTGCCAAAGAGATATATGCCAGACGCCTGGAAGCACGGCGCTCCTACGAACGGATGAGCATGGGTGATATGGATGTCGAGAAAGGATTACCCATGGTCTGGCTCTTCATCGACGAAGCACATCTCTTCATGCCGGCAGAGGAGAATACCCTCGCCTCCGATGTCCTGATCAATGAATGGATTCGCCAGGGGCGACAGCCAGGTCTTTCCATTATCCTGGCAACTCAACGCCCCTCGGCGATCCACCCGGATGTCATATCCCAGTCCGACATGGTGATCTGTCACCGCCTCACGTCCAGGGATGACATCAAAGCACTGGAAGCCATCCGGCCGACATACATGAGAGAGGATATCGGTGAATCTATCAGGAAGATGGGAACCGAACGCGGAATTGCGTTTATCGTTGATGATACCTCCGAGACTGCACACATTGTCAGGATGAGACCAAGACTTAGCTGGCACGGTGGCAATGAACCCAGTGCACTGGGAAAGGAGACAATACAATGAAGATCAAGGAAAGCGCAGATATGGTCATACGTACCTGTATGGGTGCAAAAGACAATGAGACCGTGCTCGTGATCACGGACACAGGTACAGATCAGGGGATCGCCAGTGCACTGTACAATGCAGCAGTTGATGCGGGATGTGAGACGTTGCTCCTTATGATGGAACCACGAGGCCAGCATGGTGAGGAGCCGAGCAGTATTGTGGCTGAGGCCATGCTCCATGCA
>CAYRGB010000121.1:0-4384 GCA_964423715.1 uncultured Methanosarcinales archaeon
TTAGTATACCTCAAAAAACGAGAAACTTGATGTCAATAAAAGTATGCTTTGTGCTGTATTATACAAAGCAGTCTCTGATTAGTAATTTTAGTATATAACACTTTCTGTGATATCTGTTCTCAGAGGATTCCAATGAATTCAAATAAACTACAATGTGAGAAGATAACCATAAGGTTATTGACGACCAATATGAATCCCGCAAGAGCTACCAGAGATTTAGAGGCATTCCATAATGTTGTTGTCCATGGTTGTGACGCATCCCTGAGAACCTGATAATTCCAATAGACGATCCCCAGAAATAAAACCTTCAATACCAGCAATGACCAGATCCCGAAATCTGCCATGATCGCTGCCAGAAAACCATTCTCTTCGAATCCATTGTTCAACGCATGGAATGTGGTGATAAAATCCCCTAATACATAGAAGATGATGATGTAGCGAATGTCATATAGGAAGGTATTGATTTCCTTAAAATCGATTGCCTCATAATACCTTGTTGTTGATTCCATACATCATCATATGTATGTTCAAGGGTATCATTGTTATGTACTCTTTATTTGTATTTGTGACCACATACCGTCTTATTATTCCTATCATATACAGTAATTCTGTGAGACATATGTACAATCAATATTTTCTCTATATTCAAAATAAGTTGTGAAAACGTTTGATCAGACCTTTGATCAATATACTCCGATCTCATCAGCGAGTTTCTGGATCTTATCGATGATCGGTTTGGCCACGTTCTTCTCACGCATTCTGCGAAGATTCTGGTCCAGAGGTACCCTGATCTTTCCCCTTACAAGATTATCTGCGTGTGCAACGATCTTTTCTTCTATGGTATGGGGTATATAATCATCATCAGGAAGGCCAAGATCCTTTGCCTCATCCCGGCTGATCCCGGCACCGATATGTTTTTTGATTATGGACACAAGATCCTGATCAAGTCCAAGTTGTATTGCGATCCTTGTCCCTTCAACTGCATGATCGATACCATGTGTATGCGCTCGTCCGATGTCGTGCAAAAGTGCACCGATCTTGACGCGATCCAGATCTACCTTTTTTCCATCTTCAATGAGTTGCTGTGCGATCTCAACGGCAGTCTGTGAGACCACAACACAGTGTCGAATTACATTTGGTGCACATCCCGCATCATCGAGGTAGTCCATAGCCTCTCGTTCAGAAATCATACCCGTCAATTCTTCTCAAGTTCCTTGAGGCGCTTCTTCAATGCTTCCACCACTTGGATGTTATCTTCAAAGATCAGGTCCTCCCCACATTCGGGACACATGAACCCGCACTTGGCTGCGTCATCGAAAAGGATACGAATGCATCCATCGGGGCATACATAGAACATGTTATCTTCTTCGAGATCAAGATAAGTATTTAGATTTTTTATAAGTCTCTTTTTCTCTTTGGATAGGTTTGTATCAATGTTCTCCAGATTAAGATGCCACAAATAAGTAAGCCATCCACTATTCGCATCCCGCTCTCTTCGACATACAGCAAGTTTGTTCTCGTTCATGATGAACAGGTTTCGTCTAATTATATTCAACACGACCCCGGTTGCCTCGGCGATCTCCTCGTCTGTTACCTCCCCCTCTGGCATATGTTCGATCATCGTTATCCCTTCTTCCCCAAGCAACTGCACAAGGTAACCACTTACCACCCGATCATCCATACCTCTCAATGTTCAATCACCTCAATAAGATACAATAGGTACATGTACTATTCTCCTGCGTTAAAAGGTTTGGTATTATAGTGAGGCATTGATCCTCTTTACCGTCTGTCTGATCTTCTCGCACACCTCATTTCTGGATTTGCCGGTTGCAAGAATGGAAGTCAGGGGGTCATTCCTTTCTGCCGCATATCCGGTATCCGGGATATCTGCGGTGTTCTCTCTCCTGATCTGGCTTTGGAGATCATCATTGATGACCACACTGTTATTTACATACAGGATAGCTCTTGATGCGTACTGGTCTGCCACTGGTCTGTGAGGAATAACTCCCTAAAATGCTTCCAAATGGGTTGTGAAGAGGTTCATCCCGGTTGCCATTTCCACAGAGTCCAGACTGCCCTGGAACCTGGCATTGATCTCTATGATCACAGGTCCTTTATCCGTGACCATGAAATCCACACCGTTCGAACCGATAAGTCCGAGTTGTGCACAGATTTCCTGGGCTATCCTGCACATATGAGGTGCATAGGGGTTCTCAAAAGGTGTGATGTTCCCGCAATAGGCAAAAGGTACGTTCGTAAGCCCAGGAACACCGATCAGCTGTTCGTTCACCGTGATGGCCTGTGCTTGCTCGCCATTGGCAATGACCGACACGCTCGCAGGGATACCTTCTACGAGTTCCTGAAGGATCACGTCCTGCGCCCCGAGCGCTGGATCGATCGCTGAGATCTCCTTGAGGGCATTATCGACATGTTCATCAGTGCTGACGATCCGATTGAACCTTCCTCCTCCAGCGCATCTTGGTTTAAGCATCATGGGTCGATCGACCGACCCAGCATCGTTTAGGGAATAAGTTCCTGGATGGGGAACATGCAATGCTTTTAGTTCTTTTGAAAGGATGTACTTGTCCGATATACGTTCCATGATGGATGCAGGGTTGTTCAGAACAGGACACGACAGTTCACTCAGGTCCAGGAGCTCAAATCCTGATCCAAGGACCACGGCATCAGGACTCACATCGAATTCGTTCACCATTTCTATGATGGATGTACTATCAAAGGAGCGTATATCCTTTCCCTCGGCAGGATAGAGGGTCCTGGTGTTCTTCGTGCACTGGCGAAGGTCCACGTCACAGAACGCATCGATGGCGTAGACATTGTACCCTGCGCGTTTCGCGGAACAGGCGATATTGCGGCTGCTATAGCCTATGACCACTATGTTCTCCATACATGTCCTCTTCCATTAATGTTGTTTTAGTATCTATTGTAATCCTTCTCGGGCATCACAATGAGCCCATGGTCGGTTACCAGCACAGGGATCTCCTCGCCGGCTTTGCTGTCGAGGAAAGGGGGTCGTTGGATCGTTACTGTCTGATAGGTGGAAGGATGGAGTACCATGATGGTGTCTTCCTCGACGGCAACGAGAACGGCCATGGATGCATCGTTTACCATACCCAGGCGTTCGGCGTCCTCTACATCATCGGATCTGGCGAGGAAGCGTGAACCTGTCACAAGATCAATGCCGTTGACCTTTTTACCGCAAGTCTTGATCTCGATCGGCCGTCCACCGGTATATATGACCTCTCCCGGAGAATATTGTGGCAGCCGCATTGCGAACGTAATCCGGTAGATCTCTTTTCCATCCTTCTGCCCGAACAGGGACGGTGACTCGGTAAAAGATCCGCCGATCTCTGCCTTGATCGTCTTACAGAGATGACGCCCGGCATTCGCTGAACCAATGTAGAGGTCTATACCATCCTTAAAATCGATCGTATGGGATATGAACGCAAGTCGGTCTCCCTTTTTTTCCATTTGGGTCAGGACCTCGTTCGTGATCTGCATGCATTTCTTCTTCTCGTCTGCGTTCGGTGTTCTGCCAGTACCCCTTATCTGGACGATAGATTCAAAATAACCTCCAGCGACCCGGCTGCAGATATCACAGGCTTCACGATCTAGCCTGACTTCTGTGGTCACTTCTTCATGTACGCGGTCACCGTATACTGTGGCATTGATCTCCACTCTGGCATTGTAAAGGAACGGGGGTTTTTTAATGGGTTCGATGTAGAGATCGATATCCTTTGCATCCTCATGCACCAGCAGTTCATCGTTGACCTTCTCGATGATAACATCTTCAATATCATTTGTATCCTTCCACTTACCTCGGTCAAAATGTGCTCCGCATGTTGCACATATTTTCACATGGAGCACCAGAGGCAGTTCTAACAGGGTAAGTTGCTTTAAGTAACAGTCCTTACAGACGTTACCGTAGAGTTTTTCAGTGTCCTTCCCACATTTTGGGCAGATGATAGAGTTCATTGTGCATCAAAATGTGTGTTCGTTAGATATTAGTCTTTGCGTTATTCATGTGGTTTGTATCTCAATGAGCTCATAGTATCTCCGGATACTTGCCACAAGTTGTAGCACTTTTGTAAGTGGTTGCTGTTTACTGCCAAATCCTTCATGTTATCTAACTTGATAATACCTGTAATCTATTTTCATATACTTATGTAGAATACTGCAATTTCCTATACATCAAAGGTGGTTAAGTACACTTGACTTGACTGGTATTTCAGTCATGCAGAACTCAGGGTTCTACATTGTTCCTAATGGTTCATTGCGATCTATCAATGTACCATTCTGAATTTGTTGGAACCCAACTTTGACAGTTAAAATTAATACAAGTGTCCTTAGTTATGTTTGAATTGAT
>CAYRGB010000122.1:0-1739 GCA_964423715.1 uncultured Methanosarcinales archaeon
CCCGCCACCAGGAACGCCGACATGGACACCAGTGTTGCAATGGCGATGTAATCTCCACTCGCATGAGCCAGCCCGGTCAGGTAGGCGTTCCCGTACCCTTCTACGCCACTGATCACGGTAGCGCCCAGGGAACGCGCGATATGCGGGTCCCTTCAGTATAATTATCAACAACGATGATCTCTCCATCGGCACCCTGTCCCTGAAAATACCCTGGGCCTTTTCGATACATGTACCGATGGTTCCTTTTCGTTCATGGCGGGCATTACTACCGATATTGTTGTCATCTATAATCGATACTACGTTTACTGTAATAATATTTTGGTCACGATACATTTATCCAACTTTGTGACCAATACTGGTCAGAACATGCAGGAGTATCTATATACCAATATCTACAGAATTCTTGAGAATGGCCAGCAGTCGATCAGTGGCATCACCCGGCAGTTGAAGGGGGAAGGGGTTGATGCTCATCGTCTGATCCTGACCGGATACCTGAGGGCATTGCGTGATCTTGATAAGCTTGATGAGGTGGATATACCCCCATCCAAGGTATACATGCTGTCAAAATCCATCGACGATACTCGGGAAGACATCTACTCCATCATCGGCAATCACCTGATATCTCTGGATTATGATGCTCGTTTCCCGATAGCCGTCTATATCGTTTCTGAGCTATTCGAGAGACCCGTATTTCAGGAGGAGTTCAAGCTCATGGGCATCAATCCCACGCACATCAAACAATGTCTGGATCTTCCTACCTGTGTGGTTGGTGAATCATCAGATAAAGATCTCAAACAGTTGCGTACCTCGATAACCAGGATCGCAATCCCGTCTTCGGACCCTGCGTATCAGATCGTAAAGGAGAACGATAAGACAGTACAGCTGGCGACCCATATATTGGTCGAGATCATCAAGGATGTGGTCAGTATCAGTGGTCTGGTACCCAAGACAAAGCAGACAAAACTGTGGTGAGATATTGGTCAATATATTTGGAAACCTTACAGCCGATGACCGATCCAGTTACGATAATGTGATCGGGTTGTAACACCCACCACATCACTCCAGATATATGGCAGGTCGCATCGGAGTTGCGAACCTTGCCTTATTCTCTGGATCATATTCCGCCTCGTCGGCGCAGAATACGTCCACTGGACACCCGATCACGTCTTCAAAGAAACTGGCGGCTTCCCGAAGGGTCTTCAATTCATCAAGTTCAGCTCTTGAGAACATCTCTACCATTTCCTCCTTCATACCCATGACATCATCGACCAGTTTCTTGGTGAACTTCGGGACCTCCTTGCCATATTGTCGCATATCGGGATCGGACATAAGGGTCTTGATCAGGGTGCCAGGGTTGAGTCCTCCTGCTTTCTGCATCGAGAGTGCATGTTTATAGGCCTTTATCTTCCAGCTAGCAGACGTGTACAGGATCGCCTTTGTCGGTGTGATACCGGTGACCTTGCCGATCTCCTCGATATCGGAGAGGGTACTGCTGACCAATTCCTCAGCAAGTTCCGCACTGTTATCCACCATTGTCTCATCGTAGACTGGATAGGACGTCAGGGATATGGGGTCATTGTCCCCATGGCCCATATTGCTCCATATCTCTTCACACAGGTGAGGTGTGAACGGTGCCATCAGGCGTACCCAGATGTCCAGTACATCGTAGAGCAGTCTTGTACCGCCCCTGCGCTGGTACCATCTGACATCATTGAACAGCAGGAAGAACGAGTTCTGCA
>CAYRGB010000122.1:1749-4365 GCA_964423715.1 uncultured Methanosarcinales archaeon
GATCAAGCATAGCGACTCATTCGTCTCGAGTATACGCTGCTGCAAACGGCTCATCATCCAGCGGTCAACCAGTGCCATGTCCTCTCCCATGCCGGATGTTGCGCCCGAATCGATGATCTCCCTTGCAAGGGAATAGAACTTGTCCATCTGTCGCCTGGCAGTTTCGATACCGGCATTCTTCCAGTCGGCATCCTGGGTCTGCTCGGCACTGGACAGGATGTACATTCTGGAGATATCAGCACCGTATTGCTGCACTGCTTCTTCCAGGGTAAGCAGCGGTCCCCTGGATTTGCTCATCTTCTGCCCCTCAAGGGACACGAATCCATTGATGGCGATCGACCGTGGCCACTTATCTTCCTCGAATATAGCCACATGGTGGAAGAGGAAGAACAGCAGATGGTTGGGGATCAGATCCTTGCCTGATGATCTCAGGTCCACTGGATACCAGTACTCGAAATCACGTTTCATGTGATCAATGGTAGCGGTCTCGATGCCGCTCAGACTGGCCACGTCCTCCGCATTTCCTTTCCCGAGCAGTACATAGTCGAAGAGTTCAGGGACCAGCTGGTCCGATTCAATGCCTTCGGCAATGAACTTGGCCAGGATATAGTATGACATGTAGATGGTGGAATCCCCCAGGGATTCGATCAGCCAGTTCTGGTCAAAGGGAAGCCTGGTGCCCAGTCCCTTCTTCCGCGCACAGGCCTTGTCCTTGAGCCAGTCCACCTTATTATTGAACTCGGTGCGTAGTTCTCCCGGTATGATGTCCATGTTCTCAATGCAGCGATACACCTTGTCCTTCCACTCCGGGTTCGAATAGTTCAGGAACCATTGTCCTTTGACCATATTGACGACACAGGGAGTACCACAGCGGCAGACCACAGGTTCACTGAACTCATAGAATACTTCTCCGACACCATCTTCTATAAGTTCCTTGGTAAGTATGTCCTTGATCTTGGAAACGCTGACCCCTGCATACTTGCCGGTGATCTCCTTCAGGACCCCACCATGGAACTCACGACGGTAGACCACCTTCGTGGCCTCCTTGGCAGCCGGATCGTCCTGGTCCTTTACATTGTACTGTTCCACAGCCTCAATAGCGGGGAACTCGCCGAATTCGGGGACCTCGATAAGTGAGATGAACTTCAGGTCCCGCAGGTTCTGGGTGATACCATACTCACTCAGGTCCCGGTCATAGAGATCATGCAATGCAAGATAGTCATAGGGAGCATGTGCAGGCACGCTCATCACGACACCGCTTCCATTCCCTCCCTTCACAAAGGAGGCGGGCAGGGTGATGACCTTGTCACCTGTAAGGGGATTGGTCACCTTGATGCCGATGAACTCTTTTGGATCCACGGTCTCGATAAACTCTACTTCATGGTCTGTGAACGTCAGTTTGTTGTATGCTTCCTCACTGACCACCCATACTTCATCATTATCATCCTTCCGGACCTTGGCCTTCACGTAAGTAATATCAGGATTGATCCACAGGTTCGTCACACCAAAGGTGGTCTCCGGCCTCAGGGTCGCACAGGGCAGTATCATGCCATCGTAATTGAATTTGATAAGCGTGTAATCAACAATGGTCGCCCCCTCACCGTGAAGAATATCATGGTCCTCCACCGGGTTGTTATCGTGGGGGCACCATTTAACAGGATGCGAACCCTTGACGATCAACCCCTTCTCATGAAGCACATTGTACTGCCACTCGATGAACTTCTTATAGGATGGGTCTGTGGTGGTGAACTTTCGTCTCCAGTCAATGGAATATCCGATCTGGCGCATCGCATGTTCAGCCTGGACCTTGAAATAATCCACGATTCTTTCCGGAGTGACCAGGTCATTGAGGATATCCATGGGTATCCCATGGAGTTCGGAATAGACTTTTATGGTCTGAGGGTCCCGTTTCGCGATCAGTTCGGCCAGTCCCACGATGGGCGTGCCTGTCACATGGAAACCCATGGGATATAGGACATTATATCCCAGCATCCTCTTGTGTCGCGCCACGACGTCGCCAATGGTGAAGGTCCGGGTATGTCCGGCATGGAGGTTCCCGTTCAGGTAGGGGTATGGGATCGTGATAAAGAACTTATCCCGCTCGTCGGGTTCGGGCTCGAACACACGACTGCTGATCCATCTCTCCTGCCACTTATCCTCGATCTGGTGTGGATTGTAATCCTGCTGCATGGTACTTCTCCGGTGCATTCTGGTGGTCTTAGTTATCCAGTACAACTTTGCGTATGGCTTCGATGGTAGCGTCCACCACGATAGGTTCGGCAGAGACGCTGATGACCTCTTCCGGATCCTTGAGCAGGTGCCCTGTGGTCACGCACACAACGGTTTCATCGTGTCCTATCACGCCGGAATCGACAAGTTTCTTAAGACCTGCCACTGATGTCGCACTGGCAGGTTCGACACCGATACCTTCCAGCTGGGCCAGCCATTTCTGAGCCTGCACAAGTTCATCGTCCGTGACACTTTCAGCAGTACCCTCTGACTCGTAGATGGCCTTCAGGGCCTTACGTGCATTCACCGGATTCCCGATACGTATGGCGGTTGCGATTGTCTCGGGATTCTTCTCGGGTATGATGTCGTCGGCCCCTTCTCTTACGG
>CAYRGB010000123.1:0-2992 GCA_964423715.1 uncultured Methanosarcinales archaeon
AAAGGTCTTCGTGTAGTACTGGCCACAAACGGAACCTTGCTGACCCCCGAGGTTGCCAGGAAATTGAAAGATTCTGGAATACAGAGGGTCAGTATTAGTCTCGATGGCGCAACACCACGCATGCATGACGAGTTCCGTGGAGTGTCAGGTGCTTTTGATAGAGCAATGAAGGGGATCGATTCACTGAAACATGTAGGGTTGGAATTCCAGATCAACACGACCATCACAAAGAGAAACCTTGTTGATATCCCACAGATCCTTGAAATGGTGACCGAGATCGGAGCCGTAGCTTTGCATATATTCCTGCTGGTGCCAACTGGCCGGGGCAAGGATCTTGCAGATGAGGAGATCCCCCCAGAGGAATACGAGCGGGTCCTGAACTGGTTCTATGATCAGCAAAAGACTGCTAAGATACAATTGAAGGCCACATGTGCGCCACATTATTTCAGGATCATGCGTCAGCGTGCCAGAAGAGAAGGTATCGAGATCACCGCAAAGACCCATGGCTATGAGGCAATGACGCGCGGTTGTCTTGGAGGAACAGCCTTCGGTTTCGTATCCAGCATAGGCGACGTGCAGGCATGTGGTTACCTACCGGTGGTAGCTGGTAACATCAAAGAAGAGCCGTTCGCGGATATATGGAACGATTCAACATTGTTCAATGATCTTCGCGATTTGGATAATCTCAAGGGCAAATGCGGTCGGTGTGATTATCGTAAGGTCTGTGGCGGCTGCCGGGCCCGCGCCTACGCTGCAACAGGGGATTACCTGGCTGAAGAGCCATACTGTGTATATGTGCCCCCACAGTGAGGGAATGACGTGAAGGTCATCCCCCACGAAACATATCATCTTGACCTATCGCCTGACAACCGTCTCCGCTCAATTTCCTCCACATGTCCAATAACCTCTTTCAGTGGTATATGGGTAGCATCCGATATTGTCTTGCAATCTTCGTATTCCGCAGAGACATTAAGGATCTCCCCGCGTTGATCACATGCGATCTTCACTTCTACGTCAAACTCCTGCCCATTCAGTTCAAGCGTCACGTTCTCCATACGCCTATCAGCGATGAATCGATGTTTTGTAGGGATCACACGGACTCCCAAGGATCCGGTTTCCTTAATGATCTGTCTGGCAATCGTCTCACTATGCTCGGGTTTTGTGATCACTGTTATGATGTGACCTGGACGACCTTTTTTCATTGTGGCAGGAACAATGGCCACATCCAGCGCTTCCATTGACAAGAGTTTATCATAGAGGTTCCCCAGCACCTCTCCGGTCACATCGTCCACGTTTGTCTCCAGCATCTCGACCCTGTCTCGGGATAGTTTTTCTTCCATCTGCATTATTATGGTTCGTAGCACATTTGGACCATCTGTATCGTCGTCCCCTGCTCCGTAGCCGACGGAAAGCACGTTCCCCAATGGAATATTCTCAATAGGTATTGCGAAATGGGCAAGCAGTGCAGCACCGGTTGGAGTAAGAAGTTCCCTGTTCCCCGAACCATAGAATGGCAGGTTCCCCTCTTGAAGGATCGCAAGGGTCGCAGGTGCCGGTACAGGCAGTATTCCATGGGCAACCTTCACATTTCCTCCTCCTACATTGATTGGTGTGCAAAGGATGGAATCTACATCTATCTCATGAATGGCAGAACATGCTCCGACAACATCTGCGATCGCGTCGTGTTGTCCGACTTCATGGAAATGTAATTCCTCAAGTGGTTGTCCGTGTACCCTTGACTCAGCCTCGCCCATGATCCCAAATACGTCCATTGCATCTTTTTCAATTATGGGCGGCAAACATGCATCCTTGATTATGTCCACAAGTTCGTAGTATGATCTGGATCGTTCATTTTCCAATGTTTGTATGTGAACGTTTACGGCCTCGATCCCCTTCTTATTTGCCAGTTCCACGGACACGGAAACATCCACCACTGACTCAATAGTTTCGCAGACCATTGACCGATCTGCACCGAGTCCGACGAGACTGCCCAGGATCATATCACCGGATGCGCCTGAAAATGGTTCGAATATCAAGGTTCTCATTGTATTCATAGTTCCTGCTCCCCGGGAAGTTGGGAGGTAGTGTTGATGTTTGTAGATTTGGTTCTTGTTGATAGGTTTTGTTCACCACATCGACACCGTAACATTAATATTTTGTGTCCCATGGTACTGTTTCTATAATAGCTTCTATCAACGTTATCATTTGCCTGTAACCACTTCAACGGTGTCCCTCAATCATCCCAAAATACTAACCTATAAGTGTCTGTAATTGCTAATAACACATGGAGTTACTATAAATGATGAAAGTGATTATAAAATTGATGGTCATTTCTCTTCTTTTCGTATCGCCTGCCAGTGCGGATCTGGTCGATGACCTGGACAATGCAGTGGATATGTATAATCAGAATGTCGATAAGGTCCCGAGTGTCCTGATATCACTATTTGGGGGTCAGGTCATCATTCTGAATATTGAGATGAATGAGAACTTCACGGTCGAGCAACCTGCATTTATTGGGAGTGAAATTGTACCAGCATCTGTGATCTCTCTTGTCGAGGAGGAAGGCCCCATGCTGTCCCTGATAGCAAGAACGGATGGGAATGCTGCCATCGAGGATTTTGGAGATTGGAGCTCGCTGTATGATACAGACAGTTGGCCTGACGGATCATCATTTACATTCTGTACAGCCCTGACGGTGACCACCGATGAGGATACTGTACGCTCTGTCCTAGTATCCCATGCCCCGGCAACCACCTTCATGAATGCGTTTAACAGTGGAAGTATCATGGTCGAGTCTGGCAGTTGCTCAGGATGGTCATCATCCATTAAGATGAATGCAATGCGCTTAGCGATAAGGGTGGTCAGTTTCTTCGTATGATCGCATTTTTGTTTCATGCATGATTATCTATAAGGCAAGACGCACTGTGTTTCTTTTGGGGCTCGGTCCAATATCCCGGGTCACCTTTGTTTTGTCAAGAGAAAGTATCGATGG
>CAYRGB010000123.1:3002-4349 GCA_964423715.1 uncultured Methanosarcinales archaeon
ATAAGTCATTGAATGGTAGCCAACGAAGGATCTAAAAACATCTGTTAGTTAATAATGGGAAAAATGGATGGCACGGAATATAAATTCATTTGAGTCAATTACATCAGATCTTATCATAGTATGTATTGGGGTTGGTTTGGTTCTATCCGGGATATTGGCCTTCGCACAAGATGAGATGTTCATCGGGGCAGTGTTGGCCGGTCTGGGAACCCTCTTATTATATTATTTCGCAAAGGAGAGGTCGGCAGGGGAGTGAGGGAGGGAGGATGATATGACTTCAAGTTACCTGATACATCCCTACCATTCGAGGAAAACATTATAATCCATAATGAACTATGCTTCTCCATATACATATATACACATAACACCAATCGACCCCCACGGAATCCCCATGATCCAGCTTGATGCCATCGATAAGAACATCCTGAATACAATACAGTTGGACTTCTTCATGGATGTCCACCCATTTGAAGAATTGAGCGATCGTCTGGGCATTTCGGAGGAGGAACTGCTACAGCGCCTGAGGCGTCTTACTGATGAGGGGGCACTCCGTCGCATCGCCCCGATCATCAATACTAAAAAAACAGGTGGTGTCAGCACTCTCGTTGCGATCAATGTTCCTGACTCACAGATCGACGAGATCGCACAGCGTATCAACGAGTATCCAGAGGTATCACATAATTACCTGCGACACGCAGACTACAATATCTGGTTCACACTTTCGGCCCCCAGTCGCAAGCATCTGGATCTCATCATCGACACCCTCAAAAATGAGACAGGATACCCCATCATAGACCTGCCTACAATACGCCTGTTCAAGATAGGGGTGAAGTTCGATGTCCGATGATACCGTGGTCGATGCACAGGACGAAATGGTGGATGCAATGCTGGATGAGATCAATATTCGCATCCTGAAACTTACTCAGGATGGCATTCCCCTAACTCATTCCCCTTTTGCCAATGTCGCCGAGGAGCTGGGCATAAGTGAGAAGGAGGTCGTGGACCGCATCGCAGCGATGCAGGAAAAAGGCTTCATCCGGCGATTTGGAGCATCCATCGGGCACCGCGTCATAGGGGTCACTGCCAATGCCATGTGTACCTGGGACGTGCCAGATGAAAGGGTCGAGGAGGTCGGTGCCGTGATGGCGGGCTTTGACGAGGTCACACACTGTTATGAACGTCCGCGCTATCCGGACTGGCCGTATAACCTGTTCACCATGGTACATTCCTACACGCGGGACGATTGTGAGGAAGTGGCACGACAGATATCCAGGGCCACGGGTATTCGCGATTACAAACTGCTCTACAGCGAACGCGAGTTCAAAAAGACCGGTGTCAGATTATGAG
>CAYRGB010000124.1:0-4275 GCA_964423715.1 uncultured Methanosarcinales archaeon
TCCTCGATTCGCAAAGCTGCGTGCAATGGGTTCGATCAGTTCTGACGCGACGGGTCTGAGGGCATCAATGGTCATGTATTATCATCCATATAGAAGAGTGTCTTAGCTCTTATGTTTTGTCCTATTACTTCCTTGCAAGGTCATACCAGTATTTGATCTTGCATGAATGTTCGAGTTGTGTTGTTATCACATAGGCCTCCTCAAGGGTCGCGCCTATGGCAATGGTCCCATGGCTGTGGATGATGATGCCATTATGATCTGCAAGTTCCTTACTGGCACCATTGGCAAGTTCCACTGTACCGATGCCCCCTTTGACAATGGGTATCTCGCGAAGGAACAGTTCCCCTTCGCTGTCGATGGGTACGATCGTATCCGTTTCGGCAAGCAATGATCCGGTCACCGCAAACGGGCAGTGGACATGGATTATCGCACGTGCGGAGGTGTTCTGGTATATGGTACGATGGACAACGGTCTCGGACGATGCGATCTTATCGAGTTGCGATGTTCTGTCAAGGGGAACCTCAATTACGCCTTGCTCGTTGATCTCATCCAGGGCGCAACCGCTCTTTGTAATCAGTATCCTATCTCCAATACGCACGCTGATATTGCCAAAATTGGACTCAACCAGACCGTACTCTACAAGTTTCCTGCCAAATCTGGACATCTCTTGCCACATATTGGTACCATATGGACTTTCAGGCATAAAATTTATTTGCTATAACCCTATGTTAGGGTCATTGATGTGCACCATGCCTCGGTGGCTCAGTCTGGCAGAGCGAGTGATTTGTAATCACTAGGTCGCGAGTTCGAATCTCGCTCGAGGCTTCACATACCTGGTTCAATGCCGTAAATTCACACATTTTTAAGCAGGAACCCCCTCTGCTTCAGCGTGGGGTTACTGACTTTTCAACGTACTTCGCCAGAGTCTCCTTGAACTCGGCCAGATCGATAGGTTTTGGAATATAATCCACACATCCTGCATCCAGGAACCGCTCCCGATCTCCTCGCATGGCGTACGCGGTCACTGCGATCACCGGGATGTCTGCGGTCACAGGATCCACCTTAAGTTTTGCAAGCACCTCTATTCCATTGATCCCAGGAAGCTTAATATCCAGCAGTATCAGGTCAAAGCTGGATTCTTTAACAATGGCCAGTGTCTCCTCTCCATCAATAGCCCGTGTGACATCGTGGCCTTCCATCTCTACCAGATGCACGTTCAACTCCATGCTCAGGGGATCATCCTCTACGACTAGTATGTGTGCCATTATTTATCCTTTCTATATACAACTACAGAACTGTGTATGTACAGTTCATTGTTTAAACTGATCCTGCATCTGATATGTCAGGAACCGCACTATCAACATACTTGCTATCATGCAGATCGCAAGCGCAGATACCAATTTATCCCACCCTATGGTGGTGATCCCATCGTCGATGGCGAAGTTCACCCCTCCAAAGAATGATATGATCGAAAATGTAGTTGCGAACGAGATGATTCCCCCTCCCAACAAGGAACCGATCTCATCAGCACCGCGTTTTTCAAAGAACACAGAGCCCACTATGAACAGGATAGCGAATATCAATAATATTACAGATGGTGGCAATGGACTGATATTTGTAGAGATCATATCCATGATCCCCAGCGCAATGCCTATCATAAAGACGGCCATTCCTCCGGAAATCGCAAGTGCTTCTATAAAAGGATTGTCCATTATTTTCACATTCATTCCTCTCAAAAAGAATTGATGTGTTTGATAGTATATATTTATTATTGCATGTAGCTATCACCTCACATAACAATAAATAATATATCAAATGATCGAGTCTCATCATAGTATGAAAATACTGATCAGCGAGTATGCAGTCAGCACCGGTCTGGGGGGCACGTTCCTTCTGGAAGGTCGAGCAATGCTCAGGTCGCTTGTATCGAGCTTCTCTGGCATGGGATACGATGTTCGTTATACGACAGCTGGTGCGTCCATTGATCACGGGACTGCCGTATCGTCAAATGAGTCCGACCTTGGCATGGTGCTGGAACGGGAATCCCGGAAGGTGGATGCAGCTCTTGTCATCGCACCGGATGATCTGCTTGCGGAACTGACAGCCATCATAGAGGACAATACACTGAACCTGGGATGTTCTGCGGAGACGATTGCGCTGTGTGCGGACAAGTTGGAATGCAGCCGCGTGTTAGGGTTGGCTGGTATCGATGTGCCGCTATGTCTAGATGAAGGGCAGCAGGGTTATCCCGATACTCCTTACGTGGTCAAGCCCCGTTATGGATGTGCCTCTGAGGACACGCGATTGTGCTACGGTCCCACTGTTGAAAAGGGGTATGTAGCCACCGAGTATATTGAGGGAGAGCACGTAAGTGTCAGCCTGATGGGGGGTGATCATCCAGTGGTCCTGACGATCAACAAGCAGCTCATTGATATTGATGTTGCTGTGGACAATTCACCGATCGGTTACATGGGCAGTATCATCCCGTATCGGACGGGGATGGACGACGTGCTTCACGATACAGCGATGGAGACATCCCGGATCCTGGGATGCCGTGGTTATATAGGGATCGATATCATAGTTGGGGATCATCCATATGTGATCGACGTGAACCCCAGGCCCACCACCTCGCTGGTGGGTATCTGCAAAGTGATCAGGCCGTCCATTGCGGAATTGCTTATCAGGAGCCGTTCGGGCGAGACGGTACCTTCGGTTGAGATCACTGGTAGCTATTCATTTAACAAAGAGGAACTTACATGAGAACAATAGGGATCGACATTGGTGGAGCGAACACAAAGGTGGCAAGTGCGGAAGGGGACATCGTGGAACTGCATTATGTTCCACTGTGGAAGGATACCCAGCTACCTTCGGTGCTTACAGATGTGTCACAGAGACTTGGACCAGACAGGGTGGGGGTCGTGATGACAGGCGAACTTGCGGATTGTTTCGAAGACAAGGCTACGGGTATAAGTTCCATCATGGAGACGGTCGACCGGGCATTTGACTGTGATGTGCGGTACGTGGACAATCGGGGTCGTATTACCGATGGTACGGGTGATACAACAGGCCTGGCGGCTGCCAACTGGGCAGCATCGGCCTGTCTGATCGGGCAGGAAGTCGGCGATTGTATTTTCGTAGATGTGGGCAGCACCACCAGTGACATCATACCTATCAGGAATGGCAATCCTGTGGCAGGCACAACCGATTATTCCAGGCTCCTTAACAATGAGCTGGTCTATCGCGGAGTGCTCAGGACCAACATTGCAGCCATGCTCAACAATATCGCGGTCAGTCGGGGAGTATGCAGGACATCGTCCGAACTCTTTGCCACCACTGCGGACGCATACTTGCTTCTTGGAGACATCACTCCCGATCTCTACACCTGCGAGACGGCAGACGGGGCTGAAATTACCGAAGCTGCTTCAGCCCGCCGGCTGGCACGTGTGGTCTGTGCCGATCTCTCAGAGATATCGGAGGATGACGTGATGCAGATGGCCAGAACTATCAGGGAGATACAGATATCAGAACTCTGCGATGCGATCTCCCATATATCGAAAACGCATAATCTGAATACCATTGTAGCAGCAGGGCTTGGCGAGTTCCTGGTGTCAGAGGCTGCAGAACGTCTTGATCTCGATATCTTCTCGATACGGGACCGCTGGGGCGAGGATCTCTCAAAAGTGTTCCCTGCTTATGCCACTGCACGAGTAATGGAAATGGGTCTGTAAGGCGGTGAATTTTATCTCATGAAGGTCGTTGTAAAGATCGGAGGCAGCCTGATGGACTGTGGACAACAGATCGTTCGCCTCCTCGATGAACACATTCGATCGCAAGGTTGTGGCAGTGATCGTTGTGTGGTTATCGTGCCAGGCGGCGGACCGTTCGCTGATCGGGTGCGCGCGATCCAGAAACAGTTCGATACGGGTGATGAGGCAGTTCACTGGATGGCAGTGCTGGCAATGGAACAGTATGCCTATTTTCTCACGGATGGCGCGGATGTCGGCATTGTGACATCATTTGATGATGTTCGACCCGGTCTGTCGGTGGTGTTGCCATACAATCTTCTCAGGCGGTCCGATGAACTCGAGCATTCGTGGGACGTAACGTCTGATACCATTGCTGCCTGGGTTGCCAGCAGGATAGGTGCTGATCTGATGAAGGTCACAGATGTGGACGGTGTGTTCGATCAGGATAGCCTTGTGCGTTTCATCGATGCTCAACATCTGGAGGATATGGGGGAGACATGTGTTGACAGATCGTTACCACTATTCCTTA
>CAYRGB010000125.1:0-4257 GCA_964423715.1 uncultured Methanosarcinales archaeon
CCTTCATCTCGAGCACCCATACGGCTTCCGGCATCCCGAGATCCAGCCAGTGCACATCTGATACGTTCGTGATCGTGCCTGCCGCAAGGGCTGCACACCCGCCGGTATAGGCCAGATAAACACATTTGTCCTTAAGGGATCCCGTGACGCCGGTCATGCCACCCTTACCTATGAGAGCACGAACCTGGTATTTATCCAGAAGAGGGGGCGTCAGTTTGGACATCCGCCCACTTGTGGTTGGACCGGCAGCGATAGGGATCCAATCATCATCTTTTTCCTGCATCAATGGTCCACAGTGATAAATCGCAGTCCCGTCAAGATCGAATGGGAGTTCCTCTCCCCTGTCTACCATCTCAAGTATCCTTGCATGGGCCTCGTCACGGGCTGTGAGCACGGTACCACTCAAATAGACCACATCACCACATTGTAATTGTGTGATATCATCCTTTGAAAGAGGCGTAGTCAGATGGTATTCCATTATCGTTCACCTCCCAGTGTGATCGATGCGTGCCTGTTCGCCCAGCATTGGATGTTCACAGCCACGGGAAGGGATGCAGTATGGCAATAAGCGGTCCTGACATGTACGGCCAGGGCAGTTGTATCGCCACCCAGGCCCATGGGGCCGATCCCCAGGGAATTTATGTCATTTAGCAGTTCCTTTTCGAACTCGTCCATGTTATTCACATCTTCCAGCAGGGCAGCCTTTGCAAGCCGTGCAGCCTTATCAAATGACCCGCCGATCCCGACTCCGACAATGATCGGAGGACAGGGCATTCCTCCAGCATTGAGCACGGTCTCGAGTACGAACGTCCTGATGCCGCTAACCTCAGTGGGATTGAGCATCTTCAATGCACTCATGTTCTCAGACCCCGCCCCCTTCGGGGCAACGGTGATGGTCAGTTCATCAGAGTCATTGAATGCATATTTGATATCCGGCAGACCGGCTCCAGTGTTATTGTTGCTGTTCGTCCGCTTGAGGGGATTAACAGCATTTGGACGCAGGGGAACTATCTCAGTGGCAATTCTGGTTGCTTCTATAATAGCATCCTCGAGATCGAGGTCCATGACCAGTTTCCGCCCTATCTCAACAAAAAAGATCAGGATACCTGTGTCCTGACACATGGGAACAGCATGTCTGCCTGCAAGATCGATATTTTGGAGGATCGCCTGCAATTGTGATCGGGCGACCGGGGACGACTCGGTTGCCTCAGCCACTCGTATGGCCTCAACAACATCGTCCGGCAGGACGGTCTCAGCTTGTTTGATGATATCGATGGTGGCTGCAATCACGTTCTCGCGTGTAATATTGTTCAAAAGAAATCACCTGATGTTAATGTAGAGATACATTGTGGTGTTGAGATGCATTAATGATATTAAAAGAGCAAGCACAAAAAAGTTGCCCTCTGGCCTCACAATTCGAAATCAATTGTTAGAAAACTATCCGTTAAATTTTAAAGCAGTTTGAAGGATCGGTTAGAACAGTTCATGGTGCTCCGGCCGGGATTCGAACCCGAGTCTTCGGCTCGAAAGGCCGGAATGATTGGCCGGACTACACTACCGGAGCACAATGTGTATCGTAGTGAAGCGACCCTCATAAGTCATACTGACTTATTAAACTTTCGCTTCATAGCATTTGACCCCAATATCATTGTTCTTCCTTGATCAGATTATCTACCCACTGGTGGAGAAGAGGACAGTACTCGGGCTGGCAGGCAGCCCTACATCCTGTACATGGAGAGAACATATCTCCAGCCAGAAGGAGATCGTAGGATTCTTTTTTTGGAGCGGATACCTTAATAAGATACGTGCGGGCACCATTTGAAACAGCAGATTCACGTGTGATCTCTCCTGCATCGACCAGTTTTTTAATGATCCTCGAGCATTTGCGGCTGTCGATCGCAAGGTCCTTCCAGAGCTGATTCTGAAATACTCCTTCTTTTTGACTTAGGATGTGGTCCAATGTCTTTTCTTCTATTGTCATGGTCATTTTCAGGCTATAGTTAATTTTCGACCGGGATGATCAGTATGATGTTGTTGCCACGCAGCACAACAGATCCAAGGGTACGTAGCCGTTCTCCCCCAAAAAGCTCAACAGTACCCTCTAAATGCAGGTTCATATATTCATCTGCACTTTTGAGAGTGCCTTCAAGTATATGCAGGTCACCCTTCATTTCTACCTGGACCTTTGAACCGATCAGTTTTTGGACTTTCTTAATTGGAAACAAGATAAACTCCTCTCATTCATTATTATCTATTTGTCGAAACAGTCAATCGGCTAAACAATATATTGGAAAATCTAATACACGATTCCCCTATTTATTACTATCAAATGTAGTTGCCGCCTTAAAAAGGTTTTTAACGATCAAATATATCCCTGTAGTTCTGAACTATCATCCTTTTGAGATTGCTTCTTTGGAACATGTCCCCTGATAATGGGACCAAACACTGCCTCATATTCCTGTATATGCTGGTTTAACCATCTTGAGAGCTCCACTGCGGCGATCGGCGAGAGTATTATCTCCGTCTCAAGGTTTCGCTGTATTATTTGTCTATTGGAAGAACCATCGAATGAAAGGGGCGTATCATTGTAGAAACCGATCCTGAAATCGTATGGACTATGTCCACCCATGGCACCGATCGAATATACCTGTTTGAAATCATCCGACTTACGTATCTCGATCTTGACCTTTCTCTTTTTCGCGTCCTCATCAGGTCCAACTATATTCTTTGTCATCCTTATTTCCTCGTTGTATTCCTAGGCTTAATTGTAATCATTCATATCGCTTTAATAGGTTTTGCATCCAATTTTGTGCAAAATCACTATGTACGCACGCTCACCCTTCCACACATCTCCTTAGCCGGCGTGCCTCGCGTGCGGTATCCTTCTTCGAATAGGCCTTTGCGATCATTTCCACCGCATCCAGGTTCCTTACCACACTATCCAAATAACCATACAGATCCCCCGGATAAGCCGTGATACCATACAGGGACTCGGTCCTCTTCACGATATGTTCAGGATCATACCCCTCACAACGCAAGGTTATGATCGTTTCAGAGAACTTCTTTTCAGCACATCCACAATAAGGACTCTCCTTACATTTGCACGTGAGGAAATCCGAAGCAAAATTGAAAAGCTGGTCCTGTATCATGACGTCAAGCCTGGAAAGGTTCTCACCTTCAAAGATAATATCCAGTGATGCACCCTGAAACACCCTGGACGGCATATTGATTTTCAGTGCCGTTGATATCTGGTTTGCATACATGAAGTACACTTGGTCAAAGAACTCTAGGTTTGCTACAATATCCAGAACCCCATGATCCGCAAGTACTGCATCGTGTATCAGGAACGCCCTGGGTACTGAAAGGAAATGCCCAGCAGTGATACTTCCGAATTGGGTGAGGGATATTGTATCTCCCATCTGCCGTATCATTTTGTATTTTTTTAGACTGTTGATGATCGGATCGACTGGGAACTCAGCCAACATGCTTTTCTGTATAGCCACAAGATCGCGTTTAGATACTGTCACGGCAGCGGAAGCTAGGACCTCCTCCATTTGTTCATCATTGCCGTAGTCCACCTCTGTGTGTTCCATCTTGCCTTTGAGCAATCGAATGGCTATCTCGTCCTCGGTGTTACTCTGCTGGCCAGTATAATTTTTATCCGGTGTTGCCAGCAGTATTACAATGCCCCTGTCATGATAATCAGGTCTACCAGCCCTGCCCAGCATCTGCAGGAACTCCTGTATGGATATCCATTCAATACCCATGGCGAGGGACTCGAATATCACCTGTGATGCTGGGAAGTCCACTCCTGCTGCCAGAGCGGCCGTGGTCACAACCACAGGTAACTCTCCTTTTGCGAACCGCCTCTCGATCTTTTTCCTTTCCGGGTGGGAAATGCCCGCATGATAGGCAGCTGCAGATATTGGAAGGGCCCTGGCGATACGATGACAGTTGCGACGGGAGTTGGTAAATATAATGGTTTGACCTTTATGACCTTTGGACGAGACCATTTTGAACTCATCCCGCACAAGTTTTGTCATGAGCTTGATCTCACGGTTCTCAGGACAGAACACGAGATGTCGCTCGATGGGTACAGGCCTGTGTTCATACTCCACAAGTATAGCACCTAGCTTTTTTGCCATGTCCTTTGGCTTTGCCACGGTTGCCGATAGGTAGATGAACTGAGCAGATGGAGCGACATACTTAAGTCTGGCTATCAATCCGTCCAGCCGGTGCCCGCGTTCATCGTCCTCT
>CAYRGB010000126.1:0-4242 GCA_964423715.1 uncultured Methanosarcinales archaeon
CCCCGCAGCTGGTGGCCTCCCGTGCCAGATATTTATCAAACTGCCGCCTGTCAAGGACATCTGCATCAACCTCAAACTGTTTGGACTGGCCATTGGGAGCTATAAAGCGCTGAAGGGTGGTGGTAGTATGTACACACGAAGAAGGATATTCCTCCAGGGTATAAGGCAGCTGGGCACCGGGTACCAGTTCCTGCAGCGTTTCGCGATGGGGTAGAAACCCACCACACTGAAGAGGCACGCCTATATCCTTCTTTCTGTCTACAAGAAGGATCGAGGCACCTGCTTGTGCGGCATAGGTTGCAGCCGTTGAGCCGGCAGGGCCTGCGCCGATCACAATTATGTCATATGAATCTTCGGGAGTCATGGGAATATGTTCTATAACTATTTATCTTATAAATGTGTTTCAACTTCTGAATTTACATTCCCCCTCCGATCTGGGATAGTTCGAACTCGATATGTTCAGGTATGGTCGCTCTAAAAACAAAGACATTGTATCTCAATTGCCTGGCGAGGGAGATTGCGTTTTTTTGCTCAACGCTCAGGATATCTGAGGTGGTAGTAATGCAGAGCATTTTCTTGTTGTCGTAGACCAGAAAATCAAAGTACTGGGAATTGGCCATCAGGAAATCCACGAGATCCTTTAGCTCATTCCATTTTGTACACATGTGAATGTTCTTCGTGGACGAGTTTTCCACATACCAGTCCCTGCTCATGTAGGGATACTTATTGTACTGATCCTCCAGATCCTCAAAAGCCCTGTATATCCTGTCCACACCCTTTTTAAGGCTGATCCACTTCCAGTCCTGTTTGGAGAAGTATTTCGATGCCACTATCTCTACTATCGCATTTTTATCCTTTTCATCCAGTTCCATATTAGCACACCACGTTAAAGGTCATCATCCTGTGAATAACTTCTGTTCAATTTCAGTGCCAGTTCCGCCCTGGCCAGTTCCTGTCCCAGATATCCGGCATGCTCAAGCCTCGAGACAAGCTCCATCCCAATAATGGTATCCATAACCTCATTTGCACCCCTGCCGACAATTGATACCTTTTCGTGTTTTGCCACGATCAAACCGGCTCCCTTGCCGCTATCCGGTACTATGCCTATCCGGAACGCTCCGGCAGGGTCAAGTTGCCAGTTATTATTGCTCCTGGCTTCGATAAAGTCCTTCGGCATGGGAATATCCGGACGGCGTCGTTTTTCCTTGATTGTGAGCAGATCGATCCCCAGGTCCTTTGGAGAACTGTCCCTGAGGGCAGCGAGTACCATCATATTGGAAGCGGTTGCAAGCTCGCCGATGGAACCCTGTGTTTTGGTACTGTACTCCGGGGTAAACAGAATAGAAGCTCCCACATCTGCTGCAATACCACATAGGACCGCATTGACACCGATCGAATCAGCATCGATCAGTTCGGAGACATTGCCCACGCCAAAGAATAACGGTATACCGGGATACATTTCATGGAACTGCTGATATCTCAGTATCGAACCCACGATATCAGATCCGATGGGATCAAGCACCGGATCAGCTATGATGTTCGTGACACCAAATGAGCGGGCATCCTCGATGTTCCTGATGAGACTATCTGGCTCATGTGTATTGTCCGGTATGATGACCACCGGTATCCCGGAACTTGCCACCATATCTCCAATCCGATCGATGTTGGTACCGTTCAAACTGAGTACGAAATCAATACCAGTATCGATGGCACTTATGATCAGTTCCGGTTCAAGGGTATCGATACTGATGGGGACCGATGAACATTGTCTAGCGATCGTTACTGCTCGTTCAACATCATCGGTGGTAGCTCCAAACGAGGCACCGATGTCGATCATGTCTGCACCCTTTTGGATGAAGGATCTGATCGTTCGGACAAGCTCATGGTCAGACAAACCGGTGGCATCAACAACTTCAGCCAAGACCTTCATGCGTGAGCCACCTCCTATCTTCCGATTTCCGATCCTGATACTAGCCAACGCATTCTCCTCAATGTCCACAACGATCTTGCGAGCCATATCCCGCCGTACGTCAGAGAGAAGCTCACATGCGGGAATCCTGGTCGAGAACTCCACTTTATCGGCAAAACTGATCGCAAAACCAAGATCATAGGCGTGTTTTGGACCAAGGTATATCCTACAATCCAGTTCATCGGCAATGCCGGAGAAATCACCGGAGACAAGCCCTGGCACCAGGATCATGTTGAATGATATGATGGGATATTGTTCCTTGATAGCATGAAGCAAACGGTGTGGAGTTATGAAGGCAGCCACATCCGTATCGATCACCACGATATCTGCATTAGATCCTACAGATCTGCGTACGGTATCTTCTGCAAGATGTCCTGTGGCAACAAGTATCTTCATATCTCTAAATAGGTAAGGTAGTTAAAAAAATATCTGTTAAAAATAGTTCCGGACAGGCCCCATACTGGAGACCGGTTCGGATAGACGGTGGTTTAAATTCACGATCAATGAATTATGTCGATGATCGAGCCGCCGTGGCTTGAAGAACCCGTGCTCATGGGTTCGACAACAGGCATCTCCCGTCCCATCCGTGTGTATAATCGGGATGCAGTGTTGGTCTTTTCAACTATATTAGCCTCGTACTGCGGACCAAGGACCTGTGCCGACTGAACACCTGTCATAATGGCCATCACGCGAATCTTACCTTCATAGTCATTCCTGACCCGTGCACCCCAGATGACATTTGCATTTGGAGATAGCTCATATGTCAGTGATGCTGCAACTTCCTCTGCCTCCTTGAGACTCAGGTCCGGGCCACCGGTAATGTGGACAAGGCTTCCTGTTGCACCTTTGTAATCGACGTCGAGCAGTGGGTGATTCAGTGCTGCACGTACCACATCAGTACTTTTATCCTGATTTTTACTCTCACCAACCAACATTACAGCAACGCCTCCACAACCCATGATGGACCTAATGTCAGCATAATCCAGATTTATCAGTGATGGCTGGGTGATCGTTTCGGTGATTCCCTTTACAGTCTCAGCGATCAGCTGGTCCATGACTGAAAATGCCTGCTCTATGGGCAGATTGGGAACATACTCCAGCAATCGGTTGTTGTCCAGGACGATTACGGTGTCAGCTGCACGACGGAACTCCTCAAGTCCCTCTTCCGCTTTCACAGTACGTGCTCTCTCGACCCTGAACGGGCTGGAGACCATTCCAACCACAATGGAACCCTGTTCCTTGGCGATCTCTGCCACAACTGGTGCGACACCGGTACCGGTACCTCCACCCATCCCGGCAGTCACGAAAACGAGATCGCTATCCTTGAATACTTCTTCCAGCGTGCCGCGCGCAAGCTCAGCAGCCTTGGCACCTACTTCAGGGTATCCGCCTGCACCAAGTCCTCTGGTTAGGGTCTTGCCAACAAGAATCTTCTTGTCAGCACGTATGTGATCAAGATGCTGTTTGTCGGTGTTGATCGCTATGGTCTCTGCTCCCTCTATACCGATGTTGTAGAGCCTGTTGACGGTATTGTTCCCAGCACCGCCACATCCAACGATCGTGATCCTGGGAAGACCAAAGCCTTCTAGATCATCATCTATATCGAGCGATTGTCGATATTCCCTCTCTTTCTCAGTGTGTTTCAACGCTTCTTGTACTATAGATTGCACATTCATCCCCTCTCTTGGATATGTACGATATTGTGCGTGGGTTACCACGCATCATGTAATAGCAGCTAACATCTCCGATCTTTGAATCAGTTTACTGCTCCTCTCATCTATAAGTTCTCTTACAGCCGCCCTGATTACTTCGCTAGTAGACGGAAATTCACCCTGGGCTACCATATAGTCGATCATTGTTAGTTGCTGATCCGGCAGTCTGATCGTGATTCTCTGCATGAAGTAGCCCCTTGCGTTTGTAGTCTGACGTGCGTACGACATCTGGCAGACATAAAGCAGACATATGTCTGACAAATGTCTGCTCAGAATATGACGTGCGTCTGACAGAGTGTTTGTAGATAGTCATATATAAGTGTATCGCATGCCTCATTATAATAATAACAATCAGCGGCAGGAATATTTAAAATAAGCATTTGTGTTTGCATTAAAGTACATCCCTACAAATATTATATACTTCTACAGAATCATCTTATTTAAAGATATATATATGTGTGTATCGATACAGATGTATCATTCTGAAATAGGTAATACACATATTATTTAAACATTGATCGATACATGAATGCTTTCTGTAGTATTTCCATTGGACTTCTG
>CAYRGB010000127.1:0-4158 GCA_964423715.1 uncultured Methanosarcinales archaeon
TGAGCTCATGGTGGGCGAAGAGATCAACTTCCAGCTGCAGATGAGGGCGATGTTCCCGGTCAAGGCACTGGTGCAGGAAAGCAGTGCGTATTCGTACTATAATCCTGAGGTCAAGGCCGAGGTGGGAGGTATGAACGTCACTGTGACGTGAAGGGAGGTTCAATGGGTGGGGGGGTGTCGGGGTTTCCCGATACCTCTCATGTTATTTTTTTCTGTCAAGCTTATTACTTCATAATGTCTCTTTTCAGTTTGGTGATTAAAACCACAATAATTTCAGTGATCTCCAACTTTTCACGCGGTCACGATCATGAACTCGATCCCATAGTATTCATCTCCCACTTTGATGACAGAGGAGCCCTTTTCGTCTAGGAACTTGATCGTTCGCTTCCATTCATCAGGATCCGCTTCCGCATAACTCTGGGTCTCGATGGCTTCTCTGAGTGCAGGATATTCGTTCAACACCTCTTCCGTAACAACTACGAACTCATCGGGAACTGTCTCTAATATTTCAGCGTCTATTGCTTTGGAGTGCATGTGGCTGTACGCACTCCATGCAAAGAAACCCGCACATATCAGGAACAGTGCCACAAGGGATATGGCGAATGCCTTCACCACAAAACCACGCGACCGTTCCTTGCAGACCAGTATCCCAAGTGCCGAACAGGATCCAGTAGATCAGCAGCATTAAATATATCGACTGGGGCGGATGTATACCCCTGAGGAGATAGCCGCTCAGGAAGAATGTGAGGATGCCTATGCAAAAGAACATGAGGTATCTGTTTCTCGTACTGGTCTTGCTCATGTTCGCCTCTTGTCCCGTGCCAGTAGGACAGCCCCCGCCAGCACCACCAATATCCCAGCCACACTGAGCCCAGGCATGCCAGAACCACTCATTGGAATACCGTCCATGGCCCAGTGTTCCACATCATTGGTGGTGTTGCCATGGATCTCAAACCTCTCAGTGAAATTCTGACCCTCAAAACTGAAGTGCCATATCTCCTGACCTCTATCCGAGGATATTTCGATCTCCTTCACATCTCCTATTTCCACACCGATCTCGTCTGCCTTCATTCGTGCCAGTTCCATGGCATCATCCATTGAGCGCACCGGACCTGAGAGCAGTAACTCGGGCATCTTGAACTCTGAATAACCATATTCAGTGGTTGTATATTTGTAAGGGTCACCAAACCCCCACGACCCGTTACTGACATCGATACCAACGTCATAGGGACCGTTCAGCTGGTTGTTGCGAATGCTTCCGCCCTCAAAGTTAATCGTGAACGTCTGAACCGTTTCGTTCAGGTAAACAGCAGCATCTGAAAGCTCTATCATCTGGAAGCAAATTGCTGTCGTACCGTTTTCCGTGTGTGATCCCAGGGGCACGTACAGATCACCTGATAGATAGTACATACTAGGTTCGCTGGTGCGGGCATTCAACTCCAGCACAAGATAATCGTACAGACCATCACCATCCATATCAAAGCCGTGATCAGATGTTGGTGACAGGAACTCCACAGGATTTGGAGGAAATTCTATCATCTCGTCCTCGGAATCACCCGGGCTGTAGTACTGCTCCTCTGCACCGGCTACCGGCAGAGTCATCGCAAGGATGATCCCGATCATCATAATTCCGGTAACTGTTTTCAAAACATTCGATGACATGAACCTGTTATTGATCGCCATACTTATCTCCAATATTTCCCGCCGTTTTTCTCACAGATCCAGTATCGTATCCTGACAATCTTGAATTTTACAGGTTGCCCGGATCGACTTCGCCTATAATTTTATGAGACGTGCAATTTACTGTGTAATTCATACTACTCAAATACTCCGTTTTTGTTAAAATCAATATTGGTTATATAAAATACCCATCCTTTCGTGGCACTAAAAATAACAATTTGTCGAAGCCGTTGTAGATTATATCCAATTCAAAGAGAAAGAATGGTTCAAAAGGATGACAGGATGGCGACCCTGCCAGACTCAGGACGTTAATGGTAAATAGAATATCATTCTTCTGACGACAGGTCATGCAATCTTTTCAACGTATCAGGAGATCCCATCCCTTCTGATATCTGAAGGATCTCTTTCAGTTTTGTGATCGCATTCCTGTCGATGAAGAACTCATTTACGGTTTTGAATTGTTACTCACGTAAATCGACTCCAAATGAATAAATGCAAAAGATCCGGGAATACAGCTGTCATGAAAATAGAAATTGACTGGAATGTGCAGGGAGATACCATAACTGTACCTCATAATGTTAGTTTTGTATTTGAGGACAGAAGCTGGAAAATAGATGGCAACCTGATCACCATGGAAAACGTGAGCCAGGAGTAAGGTTTGAGGCACAGGACGGAGGACAACCATGGCCTCGCCACAACATCTCTGTCCTTTGTGCCAGAGGCCATGTTGGCAAAGGCCTATCAGGCTGCCCTCACATCATGCGACGATTCCCTGGCATACTCCGAATTCTCCACCTGTTCCCCTTCAACCTTCAGAGATGGGTGATGGTTATGTGCTTTGTGAAGTTCCACCATGGATATTTGACCTCTCCATTGGTCAACCGTTTGTGGATCGTCAATCTGAACTGGTAGGCACATTCATCCCATACCTGGTCCTTGCTTGCGCAGTAATTCGCGTCACCATCCCAGTTCGGATGCTGGGCAGCAGGAACATCACTGTATATCCGATATTCCGATGTTCCACCACATCCCGTGGCTCCCGGGGTCATGGCGATCTCGGGTTTCTTACCTGAGCCGACCAGTGTTACAGGAGTATCACACACATCCCCGAAATGAGCCCCGAGTGTCAGTTTGTAGATGTTATCATGCTCGTCCTGTGCACTGAATGGAACAGTGATTCTCCCACTGACCTGTTTCCTCGTATTTCCATCGCAGGCGGTGTAGGTGCCGAAATCAGGAAGCTTGAGGAAACCACATGCCGCCGCGCTACCAGAAGGACCTATGATATCCGCGATAGCTCCTGTTGGAGGAGTGTTATCCACCAGTATGGTGCAGGTCAGTTCGTCCGGATCATCGACGGTCACGGGGTTCTTTGCAGCATCAAGCACCTCCACGGTAAAGGTGAACTTCCCATAGGGTAGAGGCAGGGTCCTTGTATCCAGCTTCATGATCATGCCTTTATAGACCCACTGTTTATCCACTGCCAGGTCATAGGGGTTGGGGTAGGTATAGGTACTATCCGTTGGTCCCATGTATTCTGTCTTATAAGGACCTGAAATGGGTTTTTCCGCAGGTGTGGATTCACGGAGATTGTAGAACGGGACCTGGACATAGTTCTCGACAGGGGTACCCTCCACCTCATACGAGCATTTGATACGATAGAACTTGACCGTATTCACGATCCCGGCACCGATGTTGGCGTATATCTTTATGCTCCTGTAGAAAGCCGAATCCACAACCTTCAGGGTTGCGCTGTCCGTTGCCAGGGAGGAGTTGGCATAACCATGGAACGAACTGGTGGGATCCTGGTTGATATAGCCTACTGGAATGTTACCGATCCGGGTGAGCTTGAAGGTATCGCCGGTCAACAGTCCTTCCGCATCTTCCGGCTCTATGATCTCGCTCTCTTCAATATGGACCTCCTCACAGAGATCGTTCTTCAGGTCACGAAGCTGGTCATCCGGATCCCTGTAGATCGAATGGAACATTCCGTCGATTACCTGACCAACCTCTACGATGTAACCCAATGTCGTAAAGAAAGGAACCATCATGGGTTTTTTACATATAGTTTTATGAGCTCTGAAATACCCGAACTCATCCGTATCCCCCTCTGCTACGAGAGTTGTATATTTCTTTGCCTTCGTTCCGAACCTGATGAGCATAGGCCAGCGTACCTCATAGATGCGTACACGCACATCCGGCAGAGGATGCTGGTTGTAGCAGAGTCCACCACTTATGGATGAACAGCTAAGTATTTCCAGGCACGGACGCCATTCGTGACAGTAGACCTTCCACCAGGGATGAATGAACCGCTCTAATATCGATGGACTAAGCATCTCTTTAGTTGTTTTTGTCGGAACAGTCCCGGACCAATCGCCCTTTATCTCCTTGAATTTTTCAGGGGGTATGAATACGAGGGGGAATTTTTCCTTCAGGATCTCATCTTCAGGCAGGCTCGGTCCAATGACCAGAGAAGGT
>CAYRGB010000128.1:0-4133 GCA_964423715.1 uncultured Methanosarcinales archaeon
TCTGTCCACTCGAATGTGATCATGAGTGTAAATCAGAACCTCCCCCGTAAGATATGATATTATGTGATAGTGAAGGACGTGCCCTCCAGAGGTACAACTCTGGCTGCTATGCTCAATCGTTAGCGTTATAATTCTAAAACGGGTGAGCTGTGTGCTTGGCGACTCGAGATCACAACAGATATCTCCATTTTAGGACCCTGCCTTGTATATCCCTTCTGTTCGCTCCACTGGATGACGGAAGCACATTTGTCCTGTATCCCCTTTCCTTGAACAGATGTTCTGCTTCGCCAGCTTTCTTTCCGTTGAAACAGACCATTTCAAGTTTGGGCGCCATCCGATCCAGTCTGGAATAATCATTGATCTGGGTGTTCGTTATATTCGAATCCGCGCTTCCTTTTCTGTCACATTCCCGGAACACATCCCACAGTCCAATTCCGTTTTCTTGCAGTATACGTATCTTCTCATCATACTCCCGCCTACTGATATCCTGGCCAATGGTGATACTTATAAGCTTCCAGAAGTCATTGCCAGGATGTGCATAGTACTGCTGTTGTCGCAATGATTCATTGCTGGGTAGCGATCCAAGTATAAGTATCGTTGTATTCTCATCAATTATCTGTTCAAGTCCTGTCTTTCTCATCTTGTATCATTCTCTCCATTGGACTGCAAAAGTATATGTCTATTCAATGTATAGTCATATAATATGAATATTTTGAGAAAATTGTATGGTGACACCACAAAGAATATGCAGATAAAAAAGTTGGATCGATCTGCTGAATCTGTCTATGGAAAGGGTTATGTGCTTTATGAGATCGGCCGTTATGAGGATACCCTGCAAAGGTACGACGAAGCTATCGATATTTGGGATAAGCTTGAGCGTCTCCTACTGGCTGATCAAAGGTACGATGAAGCTGAGCGTGTGCATGAGAGAATGTCTGAAGCCAGGTTCAACAAATCATTTGTCCTGTACAAACTGTCCCGTTATGATGATGCACTGAACATCATCGATCAGGCACTCGAGTCCGATCCTGACAGACCCAATTACTTGTTCAGCAGGGGCTTTGTACTTCTTGCTCTCGAAAACCCAGACAATGCCCTTGAATCGTTCAAGAAAGCCGCCGCTATGGCCCCCGAACTTGCAGATTCCTGGTACTATCAGGGAATGATATTCTATCATCGTAAACATTATAACAGGGCACTCGAATGTTACGACAAAGCACTGGAGAATGCAGACACATTGCACTTCCCTTTCCCCAGGTATTCCTTTTTGAACCTGTTTCCTACTCCCCAGATCAAAGATAACAATGCAGAAATTCTGTACTGTAAAGGGAATACACTGTTTGAGATGGGCCGTTATGAGGATGCACTTGAGGTCTTTGAGGCTGCCCTTGAGACCAGATCTCAATTTATCGAAGCCTGGCAGAGCATTGGCAACACCCGCTTAAAGCTCGGCAAGCGGGATGCTGCGCACAGTGCCTTTGAATGTGTTCTGCAACTGGATCCTACAAACGTGGATGCATGGCGTTCCAAGGGCGATATCCTTTCTGACATGGGTCAAATAGAAGAAGCAGAGGATGCGTATGAGCGATCCCATCGCAGCAGTACAGAAGAATAAAAATAAGCATGAATACGCTATCTGGACACGAATAGATTATGCTCAATACATCATCCTGTCCGGTTTCAGCTTCCACTCATGCAACAGTTTTTGGCATTGATCCGAATCAATGTTCTCGCAGTTGATCGGCAAGCTGTCCATATCTCCCCTCAGCATCCTATAGATTCTATCATCATCAAACCCGATCTCTGCCACATCCTTCGTAGTTGTGCCATAATAGATCGTCTTGATCCTTGCCCAGCATATAGCAGACAGGCACATGATGCAGGGTTGTGATGTGGTATAGATCTCGCAGTCAGAACGATCAAATCGGTCAAGAATAGCAGACGCTTTCATGATAGCAATAATTTCAGCATGGGCGGACGGGTCATTCGTCTTCAGGACCTCATTATGTGCTGTCGATATGATTTTGTCATCCCTAGTCACAACAGCTCCGAACGGTCCTCCTTTATTATGGTCCATACCCTTACTTGCTTCTTGGATCGCAATTTCCATGAATCTGTTCATTTTCGAGATCCTCTATCAAATTCCATGTTAAGAGAAGCTCCTTTTTTTGGTTAGCTGCTCCATTAGCAGCTCAATAGCTTCCTTTTCAGACTCTGCACCACATTTTTCTATGGTTTTCCTGTAGGCTTTGATCAATTTCAGGTACTTTTCATCCCCCGTTAGCTTATAACGTGTGGCATGAACGGCAGCTTCTATGATCAGATTGAATCCCCGGTTCGGGGCTTTGATCCGACATTGGTTGATATGGGCATGGGTGGGGATCATCTCTGCTACCAATGTCTCTGAGGTCTCTTTGATATTAATACACTTGAATTCTACCCAGCTTAAGGCACCTTTTAAAACAGTAATTCCATGTTTCTCATAGGACTCCATATCAAAAGCTGAATTGTCCAGGTGGTGTAGGGTTGATTGCACAAAAAGAATGGGATCGTAGACAACATTCGCTACAAGCAGCTTATTCTCAAGTACGTTGTTGTAGGTGGTAGATCCCTTGAACAGTTGGATATACACTTTATCATTCTTCCGTATGATCCCAATAGGTGCAGCGTTAGGATTCCAGCCATTATATGTTGTCACGACCGTCTCAGAGATGCCTTCACCTATCCCAAAATCATCAAGATCGATCTTTCCCATTAGAACCTGACACCTCCGAGCAGTGCAATGAACAGGCCGGCAATGATCATATCAGCAGTCGATCCCGGATTGATCCGATCTCTTATCAGTTTCTCATCGAAATGCTGGATATATGGTAGGGCAGCATCAAGGTCGAATCCCTCTTTCTCGATGCTGTCCAGCACTCTTTTAGCCTGTTGTGAGACCTTCAGTGCCACATCCCTGTCATACTTTGTCTGAATAAAGGTATCGGGATGTTCGGCCAGGAGCTTCAGGAACGTATAGACAACTGCATTGTTGATGTCCGGGTCACCTTTAAGATCACTATCCTGTCCCATAAACTGCGTGATCAGTTTCCCACAATATGCGCAGGTTGTAAAACCAATTGTCCATTCCCTGGCGATCTGGTCATATCCTTTTGATATCTCCATCAGGTCATACAGGCTAACCTCTCTTTCCTTTAGCGAGTCGATCGCTCCCCTGTCCTGGAGGTCGAACTCATCCACATCCGTAACATACACCCCTGCGCAGCTGAATGCGCGGTAGAATTGAATAGCATCATCAGCATCTGTGCTTTTTACAATACTGTGAGCTCTGGAGATGAGATCCTTCACTGTCGCTCCAGCATGCCCCAGTACTTCCCCTGCAGCCATTGAAAGAGGTATCAACAATAGGAAAGCTCCAAAATGTGTATTACCCCCCCTTTGCCACAATACGCTCTCCTGTACTGCTTGCCGGATCAGGGCTCCCACACCACCCCTGAGTTCTGCGGCAGCCTCGATCACGGGATACACACCGGTAGCCGATGCAAGGAAATGCTCATACCTGGTATTCTCAAAATCATGACACCTGTCAATGTTCCCTGGTTTTGGAGATGCGGAAACCTCCAGTAACATAGCAAGCTGTGCACAACGGGCGATGTATGAGGTGATCTGGTCAGGATCCAGTTCGCATCCGAATGATAATTCTGATTTAATTTTCATTCACTGGTTTTTTAGCATTATCTATTATATAAGTTGCAAGGTCCTTCTTAAGTTGCATGTAGCCTGCGGGGGTGAGTTCGATCGTATCCAGGACACCATCTCTCAGGAAACACGGTTTTGTTATCTTACAGCACCATACAAGACTGCCAAAACAGGTACTATCTCCATATTCAAGGAGGGTTCCCTTTGCAAATTCCATCTTCATATCTATAAATTCCTGTGCGTTCAGCCCCAATTTATTGATCTTACCGTGTACAGCACACGGTTTGACCGGCATGCAGCAGAACGTCAGGCCCCGAAGATCTCCCTCACCACGGCAGATATGTTTTGGTGCATTATACCATCCAATCTGTCGCTGGAGTTCTGTGACATTCTCTACCAGTTTATCAACCAGTTGAGGATTATGAAGGACCCCA
>CAYRGB010000129.1:0-4131 GCA_964423715.1 uncultured Methanosarcinales archaeon
TGTTTGTTCATTGATAAGTGCCCTACATTATTGATAAATCATACTATCTATCCAATAGGCTCTGGTAAACACCATGCCTGTCTATGTGAGTAATGGTTAACATTCTTATAGAGGCACTTTCTTATATACATGATATAAAAAATGTCACAATTAATTAACCACGTACTGATCACCATGGCTGCCTCTATCAATCTCTCTGATCCGGTATTCGCAGATAGTGCCATATGGAAATTCTGGCTAACCTGGGATATCACAACCATCCTTTTTGTTCTTGTGGTTGCTGTTTCAACGGTCATTGTTGCAAAGATCGTGGATAAACTGCTCAAGCACCAGTTCGAGCTTGTCAGCCAGCGGATGAATGTGGATGAGACGATCTATGGGATCGTACGTCGCATTGCTGTTGCTCTGGTGTATCTGGCAGGTGTTATTCTTGTTATAGCCAGGATCCCCTTCCTGCAGGATCTATCATTGGCTCTCTTTGCCGGTGCAGGGTTTGCCGGTATCGTGGTGGGTATGGCGGCACAGAGTACCCTTGCCAATATTATTTCTGGACTTTCCCTGGCAACCTTCAAACCCTTCAGGGTAGGGGATCGTGTTGACATCCGTGGTGAGTACGGTAAGGTATCCGACATCACACTCAGGCATACGGTAGTGACCACATGGGACAACCGCAGGTTGATCATGCCGAACCATATCATGAGCGATGAGGCTATCATCAACTGGTCCATCGTGGATCCGACAGTATTGTGGCATGTGGATATAGGGATCAGTTACGATTCGGATATCGACCTTGCACGCAGGATTATGATAGATGAGGCGAACAAGCACGAGAATACGATGTCCCTTGAACAGATAAAGAAATATGATCCCACGCTCACGGAAGGTGATTGTACTGTTGTCAAACTGACCGAACTTGGCGATTTTGCGGTGAACATGAGACTGCTCTTCTGGGTGGAGGATCGTTCCCTTGCCTATACTATGGCCTGTGATATCAGGGAAGCTGTGAAGAAAAGGTTCGATTCCGAAGGCATAGAGATCCCATTCCCCTACAGGACCATTGTGTACAAGAAGGATATAGTGGATAATTGAAACAATATACATTCATAATAACTATGAGCTAATCTAGTTCACATTATTTTTTTAATTTGAATGTTTCTCTACAACATTTACAATTATTTCGCAATATGGTATAGTAGAATTGCCACAAAAACTATTATTGCATGATTTGTCAATTTTAATCAGACACCAAACCCTTCCTGCAAACACTTTTCCCTCCTACATCCTGCTGTAAGCCTGAGCTCCTTACGTATTTCGATGCAGTTCTGCCACAATCCGTGGACGTTGCAGTAAGCAAGGGCAAAAAATTCCCGATACTTTCCGAGATTCACCAACCTGAACACAGCATCCGGCTCTGTTCCCGGAGCGAACTTCACACTTCCGATCTTGACGGTGTTCAGAGTCTTCGTGCGAGCGTACAGCTCAATCCATTCGATATGATGTTCCAGGGTGTTCGGATGCTTCGCGTTCTTTCCCACAACCACACGGATGTAATCTTTTTTGGAATTCCCATGTTTCTCGATGACTTTGAGTATGGGGATGTGTTTTTCTTTTAATTTGTCATCGGCTTTGTTTGCATCCAGGGGTTTTATAATATCCTTGAATTCCATGATATTATAACCTTTATATTCTTATATTCTCGAAATCCATGATCTTACAAATGATATACGGCTAAAACAGTCCATACCTGCAACCTGATATTAGCTGCAGGCAAGGTTTGTATCCGGATATTGGATTCAATCCGGACCACTTCATTCGTTGCTCAGTTCACCGTTGAAATACTTATCATAAGAGAACATATCAAAGTGTCCATGACCACTCATGTTGAAGAGAATTGTCTTTTCTTCGCCCGATTCCTTGCACTTAAGTGCCTCATCAATAGCACATTTTATGGCATGATTTGATTCTGGTGCAGCAGCAATTCCTTCACTGCGTGCAAAGGTCACACCAGCTTCGAACACCTCTAACTGATGGTACGTTGTGGCATCCATCAGGCCATCGGTCACCAGTTTGCTTACGATGGGGGAGCATCCGTGGTATCGCAGACCACCTGCATGTATGGCAGGTGGTATGAAGTCATATCCAAGGGTGTACATCTTCAACAGTGGTGTCAGTTTTGCCATGTCACCATAGTCATACTTGTACTCGCCTTTGTTCAGTGTTGGGCATGCTGACGGTTCAACAGCAATGATCTTTGGATCATGTTTTCCGTCTATTTTATCCTTGATGAATGGGAAACTAACTCCTGCGAGGTTACTGCCCCCTCCACAACATCCAATGATCACGTCGGGGTAATCCTCTGCCATCTCAAATTGTTTATGTGCCTCAAGACCGATAATGGTCTGATGCAACATCACATGGTTGAGTACGCTTCCAAGAGCATATTTGGTGTTATCGTGCAGTGCAGCATCTTCCACAGCTTCGCTGATGGCGATCCCAAGACTGCCAGGGGTATCTGGGAAATCCTCGCGGATCTTCCTGCCGAACTGGGTATCCTGGCTTGGTGAGGGAATCACGTTCGCACCCCATAGATTGATCAGGGATTTCCTGTATGGTTTCTGCTCAAAGCTTGAGCGCACCATGTATACCTTACACTCGATGTCAAAGTAGTTGCAGGCAAGAGACAGTGCACTTCCCCACTGTCCAGCACCGGTCTCCGTGGTGATCCGTTCGGTACCTTCTTTCATATTGTAATATGTTTGGGCAATGGATGTGTTCGGTTTGTGGCTGCCAGCAGGACTTACTCCTTCATGCTTATAATAGATCTTTGCAGGAGTATCCAGTAACTTTTCAAGCCTGTGGGCTCTATAGAGGGGGGATGGTCTCCATAGTTTGTAGATATCAAGCACTTCTTCGGGTATGTCGAAATATCGCTTTGTGCTTCCTTCCTGTTTGATCAGTTCCTTTGCGAACAACGGTTCCAGCTCTTCTGGTTTTATCGGTTCATTGGTCGCAGGATTGAGCGGAGGGTCCATTGGCCCCAAATCGGCTAGAATGTTATACCATCTTTTTGGCATCTCGTTCTCATCGAGTATGAACTTTGTATGTTCCATTATTATTCCTCGCTGGTTCTGATATAAATATAAGTGTTATAACGTGGTACGAATGTTATAAAATAGTTTTGTTCGGACAGAGTTATCTGTCGTGATTTAAATAATTAAAATAATGTGGAGGACATCCAGGTAGGAGAATCTGTATCAAGTGGTGGAAATGCGGCATTGACATCAGGGCTTGCAGCCCATTGATAATCGCTCATCCGGTGTAAGCGACAGATAGAAATCGACTATCTGAATGTCATTGAAACCATTATGATGTAGTGCATCAAAGAACCGGTCAAGAATTATCAGTGTATCCTTGCTTAGTGGTTCGGTAGATGTGATCTCAGATGCTTCATTCTCCATACCGATCTTTTGCAGACTGTCTACGATCTGATCGATAGTGCGCATGTCGTGTTGGATGAAATCCTGTCTAACATGATCAAGTTCTTTCTTAATGTGATCGAGATCATACCCCTCCCCTTTCTCCAGATTCCTACATTCCTTTGCAGTGATATCTGAATATAGGTGAGTATTTTTGTTATCTATAATCTGATTTTTTTCGATGTACCATTTCCAAAAGCCCCCGTCAAGGTGCGACCTCACCTCCTTATGTTCCTGGAAATGTCTTTCCTTCGCTTTTTTGACCAACCATTCCTTACGCCATTGGCTAAAATCATCCAAATGATCTGTTTCCTTATCGTTCTGACTCTCGTTTAGATTTATCATGGTCACCACCACTATATTTGATAAGACATTCTATAAATCTTATTGTATACAGTACAAAGAAGCTTAAACATACTGCAAACATGAATGTACCACATGTTACGTTATCGAATCACCGATTTGAACTGCACCACCGTTCTAAATTAATTACTATCATTATTTATGTGCTGTTCATATATATATCTCTTTTCACATCTTTTTACATAGTTATTATTATTATTATCATATAATCGATGACTAATTTGGACGGGTCATAATGTTAACTATAATAGTATTTTTGCACTACATCCCAAGTTTGACAGTTTTCACTTTC
>CAYRGB010000130.1:0-4110 GCA_964423715.1 uncultured Methanosarcinales archaeon
CACTCATCCTTTTCCAACTTGGCAAGCCGGTAGATGATAGTTGCCATGACCTCATCGATCACGGAGAACAGTATCTTAAGACCATGTTCACGGTAGATCTCACCTCCGATCTTTGTGAGTTCACCCATGTCGGAACCGTTATCCCCCACATCACATCCAATGAGAGTTACACCGATCTCCTTTGCAGCATTGCAGTTGACCGGGATGCTGCCGAAACGCGTTACATCACATGGCACCTGTCCAATGACGATGTACTGCTGTATCCTGTCGGCATATTCTCTAATCGTTTTGCCTTTCCTCAGCATTGTCAGTTTGCCTGCAGGTTTATCGTCAAAAACATCCAAGGCAGTACCAAGGTTCTCATCGACCTGCTGTGTGCCCTTGATCAGGGCATCGGGAATCGCACCCGCATATCCGCAGAAGTTGCCGATCGTATTTGCATATGGCTCATCGGAGTTGATGATCCGGCCGTCCAGGGTGGTACCGAAGTCCATGGACAGGCAGGGATTCCTGAAATCCACATCCACCCACTTGGCCCCTTCCTTGATGCCCGCTGTCGCAAGTTCTCCTTCCATCTCATTGGCCACGATCTCAACACCCGTTGCACCGGTGGGAGGGAGCACACTGGCCACCGCACCATCAAAGGACACCTTATCAAGTTTACTGTATTTCTGAAATTTCCTGGGCATATTATCAATGGACATTGGTGGAGTCATGTTGCGTGGAGGCACCCCTGACATCAGGCACCCGTCGGCCAGGGCCTTGATGAACTCCCCCACTTCATCGGGGGAATCGAAACCCGCAACAACCCCCGTGGATCGCACTACGAAATGAATGTCGGTATTAATATCGAGATTTGCATCCTTTATAGCCTTAAGCAGGGTATCTCTGACCATTTCAGATACGGATTCACGGCTGAGTTCCACGCCGTTCAAGGTTTTCCCAAATACCGTCTCATCGGGTAGTGGTGGTCTCACATCCCGTGTCATAGTCACCGTTTTTATGACATTGTACGTCTTACCCTCATCGAGGTTGCTGGCTGTTAGAATGCACTTGGTGGTGGTGTTACCCACCTCCACGGATGCTACTATAAAATATGGTTTGGACTTTAGATCCAGTAGTCTTACAGAGGGAGTATTTGCGATCTTCGGTTTGTATGACATGCGATCAGCTCTTACATAAATTTCATTAGTTTTTGGACTATCTGTTCTTTTGGTAGTGCTCCGACTATTTGATCCACCAGTTTACCGTTCTTGAACACCAGCTGGGCAGGGATGCCTGTTATCTGGAAGTTCATTGCGGTTGAACGGTTCTCGTCAGTGTTTAATTTTCCGAACACGACGGATCCCTGGTATTCACTGGCCAGCTGATCTATGATCGGGGAAAGCCTGCGGCACGGTGCGCACCAGGGTGCCCAGCAGTCCACAACGATAAGGGGATATTTCAATACGAGGTCCTTGAGGTTGGCATCTGTAACAGTAACGGGACTGTTCGGAAAACTCTCACGTTCCATATCCCTGCTGAAATCTTTCTTGAGTTGATCCATTTTTTTCTTCCTGATCACTTCCAGTTCGTCCATTGTGACACCTCGTGTTAGATTATTATATCTACCAATATCCATAATTAGCATTATGAACTTTATACTATGTACTGAATAAATAGGATACATTAAAGTATTTATAGGTTTGCACGGTTTAGCACAAATGATACATAACCATTGAACAACCACTACTCAATCAGTAATTTACTCATTTATACCCGATTAGAGAGGCAACATCTCTCACCGGACAGATGGCAGGCGAATCCATGACAGAAAAAGACGATACAGAATCAAAGAATCGCACGGTGTTCGATCAGAAGTGTATCACCTGTGGTACATGGATGAAAAGAACGGAAAAAAGGTACAGGGATGGACTGGTAACAGTGACGTATTTCTGCCCGGAATGTGGTATGTCCTATACTGTCGATGAATGATCACCATGAGTTCGTGGACCCTTGAGCATCTTTTGAAAATGGATCCCATTAATCTTGAGGATCTCGTAGCCCATCTATTCTCCATGATGGGATATTCAGCACGTCGTACACAGCAGTCCCGGGACGGTGGCGTGGATGTCGAGATCACGCTGGAACATTTCGGCATCTCCCACAGATGGCTCGTACAGGTGAAACGTTATAATGATGCAGTAGGAGTGAAGGAGGTCCGTGAGTATGGCAGTCTGCGATACCGTGACAATGTGGATGGTGTGATCATCGTCACCACTGCTACATTTACGAAGGATGCATACATCGAGGCCGCCATACATAATGTAAAGTTGATCGAGGGGACCCTGCTCGTTTCGATGCTCGGGCATTATTGTCCGGATATGGGGGTCGGGCAGGCCACCGCGTCCGTGGGGAAAACGTCGCAAATAAATGAGGGTAGTACAGCAGGTATGATCCTCCGTCACAATGAGGTCATCTTGGCACGGGAGCCGGTGGTGCTGGGTGGCGATAAGTCAACAATGGTGCTGACGAACCGTCATATTGATTTTGAACGTTCAGGAGGTATGCTCTCCCGGAAGGCTGAGATCGTGCGACGCATCGATGTGAAGGATATCATCGGGATCCACGAAGGGGCACGAGATGTATTTATTGTGCTGGGTCCCAATGCGATCAAAGTCATGCGCATCCGCCCCCGGAATTGCGGTGACGTGCACCGGATGTTCGATCGTATCAGGTCAGATTATATGCGAGGTGAGTCCCTGTTACGGTTCACCCGTACCGGCAGTCATATTATCATTCTGACCAGTCGGCGTCTTGTAGTGCTGAATGTTCAGGATGCAGGCAGCAAGGAGATACGGCTTCAGGATATCGTAGGTTCTGAGGTAGTGGGATCCGGCCTTTTCAACAAACGGAGACTTGTGGTCATGGAATCAAAGGATAGGATGATCAGACACCAGATAGAGGTCGATGATGCCCGGGTCTGGAACAATGCGCTCAAGGAAGGGGTCCGCACGGCCTGACCTAAAAACAGTATCAGTCTTCCCCAAACTGCTGGAAATATCTCTGGTATGCAACCACCTTGGTGATAACAAGGGCAACGGTCCCGATGGATAGCCCCATCAGGATTACCAGTATGAGATTTCCTTCGTCTGCATATTTGAGCAGGGCGTTGAACAGGAATGCTGTCACCAGGATACCAGCTACAAGAATGTATGCAATATGGATCCGATAGAGTTTTTCGATCATAATCTTATGACCGTTAACATATAATATATATTATAGTTTGCTATTACACTGGTCAGGTGTGCAGCTGCCCGCAAAGGCACTTCTCCAGAGTATGCCGTTCTCATATCTTATCACCCGGATCCTTTCTATGATCATGAGGTCGAAGATGGATTCGATCTCCTCTGTATATGATGTATCAGGGTACATTGGGAGTAGGGGTTCAAGGTCCTGCTGTGCTACGTAGAACATTTCCTCCCCAAAATGTACGATGTATTTCAGATCATACTTGAGGAACGTCTGCACCATGCACTCTTGGGTAAGATGTGGTCTGGTGAACTCAATATCCTCATGGGTAATTGGAGTGTTTGCTTCGTACATGGTGGTAACTGTCCTCTTTTGCGACCGTTACTCACTGCTCATCGTAAGCATCAAGGTCGCTGTGAGGGTTCAGGTCACAGCCGGTACAGGGCAGGCACATGGTCCTGAAGGAGTCAGCACGTAGTCCGTTCTCATCCAGTATTGTGCGCAGTATCCGTGTCAGTTTCAGGATCCGCTCTGCTGTGGGCCGCTCTATCACGACCTCGCCTTGTCGCAGTGGATGCATACTTGCAGGTCGGAGTATGGGAACCACTCCAAAGGATACCAGTTCGCGAATACCTTTTTCCACTGAATCATCGGTCTCACCAAGGCCGATGATGAAGTTCGAGCAGACCCGATTGTGGCCGAAGATATCGACTGCATCTTTCAGAGAGCGTAGTATCATGTCAAGGTCCTGCCCGGGGCACGATCGCTGATAGATCGCTCGGTCCATGGTCTCCACATTGTATTTGATCTCATCGGCACCGGCATCCCTGAGGCGTCTGGTGGAGTCTGGTGTGGGGTATACACAGACCCCAATGTGGA
>CAYRGB010000131.1:0-4078 GCA_964423715.1 uncultured Methanosarcinales archaeon
GTGCACCAATCTCACCATTTTCGATTATGTAGCCTTTTTCTGCATTGAACTGAAAAACACCCTCTCCAGTATTAACCTGTCCCCCACGAGAGCCGATAAGGTACATCCCATTACCCATCTCTTCTAACATCTCTTCAAATTTTGCATCGCCATTATCGATATAGGTGTTACTCATCCTTACCACCGGCATCGAATATCCCTGTGCCCGGCTGTGCCCGGCAATTCCTCCAAGATGTGCTGCCGTCTCCCTTGAATGCAGATATGAATTGAGAACGCCATCTTCTATGATCGTTGTCTTTCTAGCGATCACTCCTTCGCTGTCAAATGGGAAGTAACCATATTCATGTAGCGTCGGATCATCGATAATATTGATCACTGGGGACGCTATCTTCTCTCCAATTTTATCTTCCAGAATAGAACTGCCCTCAAGTACAAGATCAGCTTCAGAAGCATGCCCCACTGCTTCATGTGCAAATACTCCGGCTAGTTCCTGATCCAGCAACACTGGCAAGGTTCCCCCCTTTGGAGAACTTGCATCGAGAAGTTCTACAGCTGTGTTCCCGGCAGATTCCGCCAGCTCGAATGCATCATGTTTATCGAATAGCTCATACCCACAAACACCAAACCGGCTTTCTCTTCCGGCCTGATATACACCATTCTCTGTAGCAATGGCTGTTACTGCAAATCCGATCCGTGTTAGTTCATATTCACATTCGATACCTTCAGAACTCATGTATTGCAACTTCACAGAGGACTCTGAATAAACAGCTGAAGTACTCTTAACTCCATCCACTTTCGCATGCTGGTCAAGATCCTTCAATAGCTGCACTTTCTCCTCAATGGGTATATCTACTGGATCGATCGCAACTTCTGGCAGGTCGGTTATTGCAGGGGGGAACGCAGGTGCAAGAGATACCCTCTCTTTTGATGCTTTTGTGTCCATTCCTTTTGCCAGTTCGGATGCTGAAGCAATGGTACTCTGGAGATCAAAGTCCCCTTCTGCTGATGTGAATCCCCATGAACCACCACATAATGCACGGACTCCACATCCCCGAGTATAGTTTGTGGACATCTCTTCTATCTTACCGTTCTCAAGTACGATCGAGGCGGTCGTGCCATCAAGGGTCCTCACATCATAAAAATCCACTTTGGGCATTATTGGGTTCCTGTGATAGGTTGTTTCACATTCGGTGCCGACGTGACGGAACTGGATAGTTCCATATCCAGTTTCTCAGTGATATGTTCTAATTTTTTAATTATGGTATTTTTACTACTGCCTAACAGACTGTGTTCTATCACTTCAGTGATCGTGGAAACCGGAATGATCTCCACTTTATCCTTATATATATCCTCGATCAAAACGTCAGCCTCATTTGCTTTTGGAATGATGATCTTTTCTATTCCTGCCTGAGCCGCAGCTTCTATCTTATATGTAACACCACCCACTGGCAGGACATCGCCCCTCACCGAAAGGGATCCCGTCATGGCTACTTTTTGGTCGATCGGTATATTCTCCATAGCAGAGATCACAGCGGTTGCTATCGATATGGACGCACTGTCTCCCTCCACTCCTTCATAGGTACCGATGAACTGGATATGTATATCCTTATCCATGATATCCTTACCAGTGACCTTCTTGATCACAGCAGACACATTCTGTACAGCCTCTTTTGCTATATCCTTGAGCATCCCTGTTGCTATCACACGTCCCTCCGCATGTGACTGTGAAGGTGTCACTTCTGCCATGATAGGAAGCATGATACCTGAATCTCCTCCCATCACCGCAAGACCGTTCACCTTTCCTATAGCAGATCCTTTTTTGGCGAATAACTGATAATCCTTGCGCCTTTCCAGATAACTGTCTGCAAGTTGTTGTTCAATCGAGCGTGCCATCTTTTTAGCCTTCAGAACATGCTCTGGTGTTACAATAGATGCATCTTCTGCATGGGCAATGTCACCTGCTACCCTGACCAATCCACCGAGATCACGGAGTTTTAGTGTCAGATGACCTTTTCTTCCAGCCCGTCTTTTCGCCTCACGTATAATCTCATCTACAGCTGATCTGTTGAATTGGGGTATGCGGCCATCCCGCATGACTTCCTGTGCAACGAAACGTACCAAATGTTCACGATTCTTGGGGGTATCTTTCATAGAATCGTGCATATACAATTCATAACCATAACCTTTAATACGTGATCGGAGTGCAGGATGCATTTTTTCTACAGCATCCAGATTGCCGGCAGCCACCATAATAAAATCACATGGCACCGGCTCTGTCTTTACAAGCGCACCTGAGCTGCGCTCTGATTGACCGGTTATTGCATATTCCTTTTCCTGAAGAGCTGTGAGAAGACTCTGCTGGGACTCGATCCTCAGTGTATTGATCTCATCAATGAACAGCACACCCTTGTGCGACTTGTGGATGTCTCCACTTTCCACCCTGTCGTGTGCTGGCGTTTCAAGACCCCCTGACTGGAATGGGTCATGCCTCACGTCACCCAGAAGTGCACCTGCGTGTGTACCTGTAGCATCGATATAAGGTGCATGGTCTTTCTGGTAATTGGACACGACCATCTTGGGGATCATAAGTTCTTCTTTTGGCATGAACTGTCTGGTCAGCATGAGGATCATGAGCACTGCAATGATGCCCCACAGAAGCTGCCCCACATAGAAGGAATACATAACGATACCCATCACCAGGAACATCATCAACATGTTACGTGACTGGGATTTCTTCTGAGCCTCCATCTTATGGGCCATCACGATCTCTCTGCCCTTTCCTGCAGGAACTGTCCTGATCTTGGGATTATTGTTATCCTCTGGATTGGGATACACAAGTATGTCCTGAAGTTCTTCTTTGGGAAGAAGCTGCGCCATTGCTTTTGCGAGCATGGATTTTCCCGTTCCGGGCGTACCTATCATCATCACATGTCTTCGCTGGCTGGCAGCTTTCCTCACAACCTCGACTGCATGGTCTTGTCCAATAACCTGGTCTATCAGTTGTTCTGGTACTTTGACCGATTCCGTCGTCTCAAAATCGACACCGTACAGTTCCTCCTCGTCATTAGAAGTTATTTCCTCTTCCATGGTTAGCTCACATTTTAGTTATAACAGGTAAATTCATCATCAATACGGGCAAATCAAATCTAAAATATCTTTCTGCACAGGTAGATGAGCAGGTAGTATAAATGTATCACTATTGATATACTTAACCGCCGAGTAGTCTTATTTCATCTTCGGATAATGCTTTCAACATTTTTGCAAATATATTAATTCATCTCAATATGGCTGGTCAACTATGCTATCGTAATGTTTATCAGATAGTTTGAATATATTGCATAAGGGAGCTATCAATGAAATTCAAAAATTATTTGATAATAGGGATTCTAATTATCACATTGTCCACCACAATACTGTTAAGTGGATATACATCTACCATGAACAAGGATATTGCTTCCCCTCTTACTGGATTCGACAATGCTAACATAATAACAGTACTATTACCGGTCGTCCTCCTTACCTTGGGCATACTATCTATTTATTTTGTCAGACATAGAACCACATTGGACGAGAAATGATGGCAATATCTCCGACCAACTGGATAACAGAAAAAATGAGAATTTGATGAATAAGAATAAAGTAGAGATTCAGTTGATTAATTATATACTGTAAAAATCGGGTTATAATGAGACTGTAGAATAAATCCATTTTAGACAATTTTCTCAACGTAATTATTTTCATATAATAATTACAATATGTCCATTGTCCTCGTTTTTACATTACATATTAATTGCTTGTGTTTTGATCTTGCTACTTTTCCGACAGTCTCTACATCATTCATGTCTCAATGTAGAATTTCCATGATGAGGTGTTCACTTTAGTTCTGTTTTATAACAAAAGTGATGCGAGAGGGGGGATTCGAACCCACGAATTCCTACGAAAATGGATCTTGAGTCCATCGCCGTTGACCGCTTGGCTACTCTCGCGTTCTAGATTATGCTATTTGTAATTGCTATATCTGTTAAATACTTATCTATTGCGACCCAATTACAGTGGAGGTGGGTCAAGGTTGCCGTCT
>CAYRGB010000132.1:0-4071 GCA_964423715.1 uncultured Methanosarcinales archaeon
CGTGTTTGAACTTTCTGTTCTTTATATCTACGAAGTCTCCTATCATGTCGATGTCGACACTACCAGATGTCTCTATATATCCTGCCTGCTCGGCCGCCTCAAACAGTTCCAGCCCTTTAGTATTGCGGGCTATCAGGGTCGTCCATCCTATGGATGAACCAACATGTCCAGCAGAGATGTCTGCCACTTTTGAGACTGCATCCCGGCAGATACGGCATCCATCCCAGACACAGCTGGCAATATCCTTCAGGGAAATCTCAACTTGACCGTCGTCGGTCATGATGAGCATCTCGTCAAGCCTGATCGAATACTTCCTGATCGTATTCAGGTCGATCCCTATGTTTATCAGGTACTCTGAGAGTTTGTCATAGTAAAAGTTCTCCATACAGAACAGGCCTATAACATATTGTATATTTGGAATATTGGCTTTCTCTCCATTCATTCCGACCTCTACAGGATGAACGTTCAGACCTGTGAAGAACTGTGTCCTTCTGGCACCATATGTCTGGCATGGAACACCCACAATAACAACATTTTTCAGCGTATCATTGCTCTGGCGGAGTGCCAACATCAAAGGGACTGCAGAATATTTTGCACCCGGGGTATGCATAAGCTTTTCTTTGGTTGTGACAATGCAGGAGTTTGGTTTTGAAAAACTTGCAGTGGTGACTGCACCGTCGATCAGGTTATTATCAAAACCGTATGCAAGAAGTGCGGTTACAGCACCACCATCTTGGCCTTTGTCACGTATCGATATATCTGTTGCCCTTGCAGATACGGTCTTCTCATATTGGCCAATAAGGATGGAGGTTTTGCTTTGAAGTTGAACACGTTCATTGAGATGCGTGCAGCATCTGTCATCACTCGCTGGCAAACATCCTTACATGCACCCTGTCCATTCCGATAGCATTCTTCTTTCAGTGTAGGACCATTTTCATCAAATACGATTATATCATACGGGCAGACGGCAGCATATGCGCCGCATAATGTACACATGCCCGTGTCGAACACATTGTCTTTCAAAAACCATTTATATTATACTGTAATGGATACCAGCTCATTTTGACGTACACTTGCTCACAGTTTGTGCAAGTTAAAACATACCGAGTACTGATAATTTTCTTAATAAATAACAGCAACTTAATAAAAAACAGTAACTTAATAAATAACAGTAACTTAATAAATAACAGTAACGTGGGAATATATTGCCATATTTACAGTATAATATGGAAGTTGTTTGAAAATACCAGTGATTTAGAAGTGTTGGAATGATTAAACTTATGTACTAATTCTATCATTAATGTGGTAATCATGCCCGAGTTTGTGACCTTCTCACGCAATGTTTTCATTCCGGTGACCAACATCTGCAGGAACCATTGCAGCTACTGTACGTTCAAGCGCGATCCGGGTCACCCAGAAGCCAGACTCATGACCCTGGACGAGGTGGTATCCATACTTGAGGACGGGTATAGGGCCGGTTGCACGGAAGCTCTTTTTGTATTTGGAGAATATGCAGAAGAGGTACCGCAGTACAGGGTATGGCTCTCTGACATGGGATATTCCACAACTGTGGAATATGTTGAGCAACTCTGCCAGACTGCTATTGATATCGGGATCCTTCCCCATACTAATGCTGGGATACTCACGCGATCAGAGCTCGAACGTTTGAAACCGCTCAATGCAAGTATGGGTCTGATGCTCGAATCCACGGCAACGCTTGCAGCACATCGGCGATCTCCTGGAAAGGAACCAGGCGGGCGGATACGAATGATCAAGACTGCAGGCGAGCTTGAGATACCATTCACTACGGGCATACTGGTGGGAATCGGGGAAACCTCTGATGATCAAGAGGAATCCCTGAGAACGATTGCTGACATACATGAGCAATATGGGCATATCCAGGAGGTTATAATACAGAACTTCATGCCAAAACCAGGGACAGAGATGGAACACGTCACCCCCCCAAGCAAGGAGGAGATGATGGAAGTCGTCTCCATGGCGAGACGGATCCTTCCGGATAATGTAGCAGTGCAGGTGCCCCCTAATCTCATTGATCCTTATACCCTTATACAGTGTGGGGCCACTGATCTGGGAGGTATCTCACCCACCACTATTGACTGGATCAACCCAGAAGCTGAATGGCCCAGTGTGCGGAAACTTAAAGACCTGGTTGGCGATATCCCACTGCGCGAGCGCCTTCCCATATATCCCAAATATATTAAGAAACAATGGTATAGTGTTCGGTTGGGGGATGTGATCCGTTCCCTTGCTGATGAGCAGGGTTACAGAAAAACATCGGGAAGATCCCTTGGTCAGACAGATTGACCGTTAAAACTTAATTTTACAGATCATATACTTTGAACAAAGGAGACACATGCATGGTACAATCGATACCAGATAAGATCATCGAACGAGCAGAGCAGGGGCGTGCCACTAAAGAAGATGCACTTGAACTTCTGGACGTGGACCCTTTTGAACTTTTCAAACTAGCCAACCGACTGCGGGAGGCGGCAGTTTCGGATACGGTAACCTATGTTGTGAATCACAATATCAATTTCACCGATACATGTATCGGAGATTGTGGGTTCTGTGCATTCAAAAACCGTGAGGGATATTTCATGGATATTGATGACGTGCTGAAAAAGGTTGACGAGGCAAACCGGGCAGGAGCAACCGAGGTATGTATACAGGGAGGATTGCGAAACGATGTCGACATAAATTATTATCAGAACATACTTGAGTCGATCCACTCAAAATATCCTCACATCCACATACATGCATTCTCCCCAATGGAGATCTTCCATGCCTCTCGACTCAGTGATATACCGGTAGAGGAGGTCCTTGCCAGGTTCAAGAAGGCTGGTATTGGTACCATGCCGGGTACGGCTGCGGAGATCCTCTCTGATAGGGTCAGGTCGATCATCTGCCCGTCCAAGATCAATACCAGGGATTGGGTCCGCATCATTACCCTTGCCCACCAGACACGGATCCCTACGACTGCTACTATGATGTATGGTCATGTGGAGACTTGGGAAGAGCGGATCGCCCATATACTGATAATCAGGAGCATCCAGGAACAGACAGGTGGGTTCACCGAGTTCGTGCCCCTGCCCTTCATGCCATATAACAATCCTCTTGGGGAGCAAATAATACGTTCTGGAAGGTATGCCACTGGTGGGATAGAGGATCTGCAGGTGCATGCCATTGCACGCATATTGCTCAATACCCATATTGATAATATCCAGACAAGCTGGGTGAAGCTCGGGAAGAAGCTTGCACAGATTGCCCTTACGTGTGGGGCAAACGACCTTGGGGGTACTTTGATGGAGGAAAGCATATCAAAATCCGCAGGTGCCAGTAATGGAGAGAGCATATCGGTTGATGAATTGAAGTGGATCATAGGTCAGACCTCGAGGACGCCGATGCAAAGAGATACACTTTACAGACCTGTCAAAGGATGATGTTGACAGCCATTGACCATATTATTGGGACTACAATAGATATATTCAAAGTTTCATGAGTAAAAATGAGAGCTGTTATCCCTTACAAGAAAGAGAACGCCAAATCAAGGCTATCGTCAGTGATGACAAAGGATGAGCGCGAAACCTTCGTGGAACTGATGCTCAAGGATGTGATACACACGCTCACTGAAGCAGGGATCCAGGATATAGATATCCTGACCACCGATGCAGGCGATGTGACCGATGATACCGGTGTGCAGGTGATCGAAGATCGTGCAGACCTTAATCCTGCCCTCAATTCGTACCTAAAGAGGCTCAATGAGCCAGTATTGATCATCATGGCAGATCTTCCCCTTGTAAGATCTGAACACATCCAGCAGATCACATCTTCCCAGAGTGATGTTGTCATCGTGCCGGGGAAGGGGGGCGGAACCAATATGCTATTTATCAAGCAACCCGATGGTTTCCATGTAAAATACTATGGTTCAAGTTTCAGGACCCATTGCATGATCGTGAATGATCTTTCCATATCTATGGATGTGTATGACTCATTCCTTGCAAGTACTGATATCGATGAACCACAGGACTTGATCGAGGTCATGCTACATGG
>CAYRGB010000133.1:0-1885 GCA_964423715.1 uncultured Methanosarcinales archaeon
ATACGCACAGGATTGCCTTGTCCATCCCAATGGACCACCTTACCCCTATCCAGCACCCATTTCCATTCACCGGATTTTGTTAGCAATCGGTATTCGCGCTCATAATAGGGTGTTCCTCCAGCAATATGTTCCTTCAACACTGCCTTCATTGGAATTACATCATCAGGATGAATAAGCTTTTTCAATAAGTTGATGTGAGGTTCGATCTCGTCCAACCGATACCCGATCATCTGTGCCCACTGTTTGTTGAACATAATATGATCTGTCAGAAGGTTCCAGTCCCAGAGCCCCTGATTCGTTCCCTCTATCACAAGGTTCAGGCGTTCCTCGCTCTCTATCAGTTCACTATGCATCCGTTTGTGGTCGGTAATATCTACGATAATACTTCTAAAACCCACAGGACGGTTTTCATGGATTATCAAGTTCGTGTACCCAAGGATCGGAAACGTATTACTATCTTTTCTCAAAGCAGTGTATTCGGAATCGAGTGCTTCTGCTCTTTCTCCATTTAAAATAATGTTGAGGCCCTTTTTGACCCTATCCCGATCCTTTGGGACCAACATATTGAATATATTCTTTCCACGATCAAGATCGATCTGGGTATAGTTGAAACTGTCAAGTGCCTGACGGTTGGCAAAGATTATATTGCCATCCAGGTCATACTCACAGAGGCTTTGCGGCAGTTGATCAGCCATTTCTTTGAACTTTTTCTCACTTTCTGCGACCTCCACATCCTTCTGTCTGCGCTCGATCGCCATCCCCATTATTTCCGATACCAGACGGAGTATGGAAATATCGTCATCCTTCCAGTTACCGGTGTTCTCCACATTGTCCAATCCGATAAAACCTGTAAGTTTGCTGCCAACATATAGCGGCAGAGCGATGAGCGACTTGATCTCCTGCATCTCAAGGATTTCCTTCTCTACTGAGGCTTCAGGCGGCAGGGAAGAGACATCTGTTATGTGAACGATCTCATTGTCCCTTAGTTTTGTCACCCACCAGGGGTACATATCAAAAGGAAGGTTCTGTAGATCCTCTTTATGAGACTGCACACCCTCAGCACACCATTCGTGGGTGTTGCTCACCATATTTCCTTCTTCATGTAACTTGAACAGATAGGCTCTGCTTGAACCACATAGTTCCCCTAACATACGGATAGCATCGTAGAGAGTGGTATCAATATCAGTAGGAGCAACGAACAGCGAGGTGATAGAAGTAACACTCTGCTCGATCGTCAGTTTGCGTTCGATCACCTGCCTTGCTTGCAGACGTTCGGTAATGTCCTCGCCAGAACTTAATGTTCCGACAATAGTGCCATTTTGATCTCTTAATACGGAATTGCTCCAGGCAATATCTCGCTTATTTCCATCCTTTACCAGAACCGGATTCTCAAAATATTCCACTGGATCGATCACACCGGTCATCAGTTTGTCAAACATATCGTTTGTTCTCTGCCGAATGTTTTCAGGAATGAAATTGTCAAACCAGTTTCTCCCAATAATCTCATCCCTACCATATCCCAGCATCTCGCATCCCTTCCTGTTCACAAGAGTGACCTTCTGATCACTGTCGAGAACCACCATCATATCCCCCGAGACATTCAGATATTGGTTGTAGAACTCAATTTCTTCTTTCAATCGTTCTTCAGATCGTACACGGGCAATGAAGCCTCCGATCTGGGAAACCATGGACTCTATAATGATGAGAGTATTGGTGGGAATATTATCGGAAATATGCGAGGCAAGGTTGAATGCACCGATCACTTCTGTCCCGTACTTCACTGGTACAGTGACCAACACATGTAGTCCTTCCTGTTTCCATACTGTTTTCTGTTCCGAAGGCGGGATATGGGAATAGCAACTGTAGATCGGTTTTTTTGCTATCC
>CAYRGB010000133.1:1895-4062 GCA_964423715.1 uncultured Methanosarcinales archaeon
CCTCAGTTTGTTATGGAGAACATCTGCACTGTGATAAGAGACATGTTTAACAAACTGTGGAGTAAATCCCCTGCGAGCTACCAGATCAAACATCCCACTCCGTTCGTCGACGATGTATATTTCTCCACTATCAAAGGGGTCTATCTGGAGAGCGAAGTCCAATAGCAGCTTCAGTGTATCATGTGTATCACTGCTGGAATCGAGCACGATACTAATATCATGCAGGATCGTCAGAAGCTTGTCTGTCTGGTCACCCTCATTTGTATTTTCGGTGATGTCGTTGTCTCCTACAGAAGTTATTGAGGATATATAATATATATCCTGTATCCATATATTGTCTTATTTGATTTATATATTTGTGATTGTGAACACCGTAATTTTGTTGTGTGTTGTAAATTGGAAACTACAACAGTTGAATTGTAAGTAACTATATATGTCACGAAGTCAAACTGATTATTCACAAAAATGTATTCATGCCTATAAAAGAATACCATATATTGAAAGGCAGAGGATGCCCATGTTCGATCTGATGAGTGACCTTGTTCTTGAGACTATTCGCACCCTTGTCCTGCTCGTCATACTTGTTTATCTGTGGAGGGCTGGAACTTCATTCTTGCAGGTTTTGTCCTGTTGTTCTTTGGAAGTGCAATCGATATCACAGATAATTACAAGTCTCTGAACCATTTTGTTATTATAGGCGATACTGAGATCCAAGCATTCCTGGAGAAGATGATAGGTTTTCTTTCAGGTTTCGTGTTGCTTGCTATCGGCCTGATACAGTGGGTGCCTACTATAACAGGAGTGGAGGAAAAAGATCAATTGATAATAGAGCTCGCTGAGAAGAATGAAGAACGGGCTGCTATGAATCGGCAACTGGAAAAAGAGATCGATGAGAGGAAACAGGTAGTAAAGGAGCTGATAAGGAGTGAGGAACGATTCAAAAGGTTTTTTGAAAGCATGAATTCCGGAGTTGTGGTCTATACGGCGGTAGACGGTGGAATGGATTTCATATTAAGGGATATTAACAGGGCCAGTGAGCAAATAGACAACATCAGTAGGGAGGGGGGTTTGGGCAAGAGAATTTCAGAGATGTTCCCTGGTATCAGGGATTTCGGTCTTCTGGATGTATTCCAGAAAGTGTGGAAAACAGGAAAATCTGAGCATCACCCCATCTCTATCTATAAGGATGAAATGATCGTAGGCGGGAGGGAGAACTATATATACAAGTTGCCTTCAGGGGAGATCGTTGTTATATACAGTGATGTCACCGAGCACAAGCAGGCAGAAAAGATGATTCTGCAAGCCAAGAATGAGTGGGAACACACATTTGATTCCGTGCCAGACCGGATTGCCATCATAGACAAAAACCACCGGGTTGTCAGGGTTAATCGAGCCATGGCCAATAGTATGGGTCTTACAAAAGAGGAGTCTGTGGGGGTATCCTGTTATGAGTATATTCACGGTGCAGAGAGACCACCCGAGTTTTGTCCCTATACTAAACTCCTTGTGGATGGTCAGGAACACAAAGTAGAGATCTATGAGGAACGCCTTGATGGGTATTTCTTTGTAACCACATCACCTCTTTGGAATACTAACGGTCAGCTCATCGGTTCTATTCATGTAGCTCGAGACATCACCGAGCGTAAGCAGGCAGAAGAGGCGGTGCTCAGCGCCAAACTGGCTGCCGAGGATGCAAACCGTGCCAAATCTAAGTTCCTGGCTAACATGAGCCATGAATTGAGAACACCACTCAACTCGGTCATAGGATTTTCGGACGTGTTGCAGGATGAGACATTTGGGACATTGAATAAAAAACAACAAAAGTACGTACATAATATTTCAATCAGTGGTAAACACCTACTGAATATAATCAATGATATTCTGGACCTTTCGAAAGTCGAAGCCGGAAAAATGGAACTTATCTATGAGCAGTTCCCGGTCAAGGGTGTGATCGGTGAAGTGAAGATGATCGTTTCTTCCCTGTCATCAAGGAAGAACATTACAGTTGATGTAGACATTGACCCCGGTTTTGTGGATATCAATGCTGATAAGGGCAAGTTTAAGCAGCTTCTGTATAATCTTTTAAGCAACGCCATCAAGTTCACACCCCACAACGGCTCAGTGACGATCGAGGGCACGTTGGATGATGGTCTGGCACAGATATCAG
>CAYRGB010000134.1:0-4047 GCA_964423715.1 uncultured Methanosarcinales archaeon
CAACGCAGCCATCAACTTCAGAGGCGTTGACCCAGGTACTCTGTCTGGTCGTCAGGTCGTTGAGGCACGTGAAAGAGATATGGAAGAGCTGGCAAAGTTCCAGATCGAGACCGAAATGACATGTCCCGCACTTTCATGTCTGCGCGGTGCAACAGTTCACGGTCATTCACTGCGTCTTCCAGAAGACGGTATCATGTTCGATATGCTCGACAGGTGCCGCCTGGAGAACGGTACCGTCATCATGCACAAAAACCAGGTCGGCAGGCCGATCGACAAGAAGGTCGAGATTGGTAAACCAATGTCTGAGGGCGAAGCTGCTAAAAGGACCACTATTTACCGCTTGGACAATGTTCCATTCAGGAGTGACAAAGAGGTCATTGAATGGGTTCATGCGATATTCGATCTGAGAACGAAATATGGATTCAAGCCAGAGTGATGAGGTGATATAAATGGCAGACGATAGAAAAAGAATGTTCCAGAAAGACCTGGAGATCAAGTTCACAAAAGAACATGGTTCCAACAAGATGGAAGGTGGAGAGATCACCGACAAGACGGTCAAATACTTCCGTCTCGGTATTGAGCAGAATCCACGAAAGGTCGAAATGAAGAAGGCCGGTCAGGAGTTAGCAGAGAAGAGAGGACTTGTTGGATACAATCCTATGATGCACTGTGGTGGTATTCCACTCGGTCAGAGAGCATTGACACCATCCTTCATCTCCGGTACTGACATCATGGTCGAGACCGATGATCTGCACTACGTCAACAATGCTGCAATGCAGCAGATGTGGGATGACATCCGAAGGACCTGTGTCGTAGGTATGGACATGGCACACGAGACCCTCGAAAAGAGATTGGGTATGGAGGTCACACCGGAGACCATCAACCACTATCTCGAAGTGCTCAACCATGCACTACCTGGCGGCGCGGTTGTTCAGGAACACATGGTCGAGGTCAACCCTGCACTGGTCGATGACTGTTACTGTAAGATGTTCACCGGTGACGACGAACTTGCAGACGAGATCGATGATCAGTTCCTCATTGACATCGACAAGCAGTTCCCCGCGGAACAGGCAGAGCAGATCAAAGCAGCCGTAGGAAAGACAAGCTGGCAAGCAGCTCATATCCCAACAGTGGTCAGCAGGACCACAGATGGTGGCACCACCACCAGGTGGATGGCAATGCAGGTCGGTATGTCCTACATTTCTGCATATGGAATGTGCGCCGGTGAGGCAGCAGTGGCAGATCTGTCATACGCTGCAAAACATGCAGGCGTGATCTCAATGGGGGACATGCTTCCAGCAAGACGTGCACGAGCACCTAACGAACCGGGTGGAATTGCTTTTGGTAATCTGGCAGATATCATCCAGACAAGCCGTGTTGACGAAGATGATCCTGCACATGTGACCCTTGAGGTCGTAGGTGCAGGATGTATGCTCTATGACCAGATATGGCTTGGATCATACATGTCCGGTGGTGTAGGTTTCACACAGTATGCAACAGCTGCATACACCAACAACATCCTGGATGATAACCTCTACTACAACGTCGACTACATCAACGACAAGTACGATGGTGCAGCCAACAAGGGTGCCGACAACAAGGTAAAACCAACTTTGGAAGTTATAAAGGATATCGCAACCGAGTCCACACTCTACGGACTGGAGAACTACGAGAAATATCCGACTGCACTTGAGGACCACTTTGGAGGTTCCCAGAGGGCAACAGTCCTATCCGCAGCATCCGGTAGTGCTGGATCATTGGCGACCGGTAATGCAAATGCAGGTCTGTCTGCATGGTACCTGTGCATGTACCTGCACAAGGAAGGCCTCGGACGTCTTGGATTCTTCGGTTTCGACTTGCAGGACCAGTGTGGAGCAACCAACGTATTCTCCTACCAGTCCGATGAGGGTCTTCCCCACGAGATGCGTGGTCCTAACTATCCAAACTACGCAATGAACGTCGGTCATATGGGTGGATACGCTGCTATCGCTTCTGCTGCACACGCAGGACGCGGAGATGCATACGCACTGAATCCACTGATCAAGGTCTGCTTCGCAGACGACATGCTCCCATTCGACTTCACCGCACCAAGGAGAGAGTTTGGCAGAGGAGCACTCAGAGAATTCGAGCCTGCTGGTGAGAGATCTCTCATCATCCCGGCAAAATAAGTATAAAATTTAGAAGCAGGCAGTAAATGCCTGCTTGTTGTTATTTTTTTTAGATACATGTGATCCTATACATGGCATGCTGGTATTCCTGTATAAATAATCCACCCCACAGGGTACATCCACACACCATCGTTAATCTTAAGACTAAAGAACAAGCGTTAATACTATCCTTCCATACAGGTGATCTGATAATGGTGACAGAGATCGAAAAGAAAGTAATCGATGCAAAAAAAGCATCCATAGCACTTGCCAGTGTAGATTTGCATACAAAGGACCTGGCCCTTGAAGCTATGGCCCGTGCCCTGGACGGCTTCCGTAGCAGTATTCTTAAGGCAAACGCACAGGACCTCGTGAATGCGGAGGTACTCTGTTCAGAAGGTAAACTGTCTCAAGCAATCCTTGACCGGCTGAAGGTAACCGATAGCAAGATCAATGGAATGATTGCTGGGATCCGAGACATCATGGAACTGGATGATCCTGTAGGCAGGACGCTGGACAGCCTGGAACTTGACACAGGTCTTGAGCTGTACCAGGTCAGTTGCCCCATCGGACTGATTGGAGTGATCTTTGAATCACGTCCGGATGTCGTCCCTCAGATCATGTCACTGTGTTTAAAAAGCGGCAATGCCACTGCTTTCAAGGGCGGGAGCGAAGCGTCACATTCCAATCGCATGATATTTGATGTCTTGGTGAAGGCTATCGAAAACACAGAGGCAATGCCCAAAAATGCCTTCCAGCTGATGGAGACTAGGGAGGAAGTAATGGACATCCTATCACTTGATGCATACATCGACCTGCTGATCCCACGTGGGTCCAATGCATTTGTGAAATTCATACAGGACAACACGAAGATCCCTGTTCTTGGACATGCCGATGGTATCTGCCATGTCTATGTGGACAGGGAGGCAGACCTCGAAAACGCTTACCAGGTCGTATTCGATTCCAAGGTACAGTATCCAGCTGTCTGCAATGCCATGGAGACACTGCTCATACACCGCGACATCGTTGATGACTTCACGGCTACAATGATGAACATGTTCTATGAAGCCGGAGTCGAACTTCGGTTCGATGAAAGGACCTATGATATTGCCAGGGACATTGGTTTGGAGAATATCTACAGGGCATCCGATGCTGACTGGGACCGCGAATACAACGATCTGATCCTTTCCGTAAAGGTGGTGGATTCCGTGGATGATGCTATCGAACACATCAACACACATGGATCCCATCACACTGATGGCATTGTTACTGAAGATCCACAGACCAGGCGCCTCTTCATTAATCTTGTGGACTCATCCAGTGTGATGGTTAATGCCTCCACCCGGTTTGCCGATGGTTTCCGATATGGCAAAGGTGCAGAGGTTGGCATCAGCACCAACAAGATCCATGCACGCGGTCCTGTGGGGATGGAGGGGCTTGTCATCTACAAGTATGTACTGCTTGGCAACGGTGACAAGGTATCCGACTACACAGGAGCAAATGCTAAGCCGTTCACCCACAGGAAACTACATAGCAATCTTTCCGACGTACTCAATAATTAAATACTAATATCCACAAACAGGGGCCATACAACCAATATTCAGGACAACATTCAGGAGCGTATGACTTGATCAGCCGAAAAGAGCGATTCAGTGATGTTGAGAAGATTGTCATCAAGATCGGTACCACCTCGATCAGTGGGGACACCGGTTGCCTTGATCTTGAATTCATGGACAGCATTGCGTCCCAGGTGGCAGATATACATAATCAGGGAAAACAGGTCATCATCGTAAGTTCAGGATCGAACGGCGTGGGGATCGAACTGCTACACCTTAAACGCAGGCCCCGTGAGATACCGATGCGACAGGCGGCGGCCGCCGTTGGTCAGAGCGTACTGATG
>CAYRGB010000135.1:0-4023 GCA_964423715.1 uncultured Methanosarcinales archaeon
ATCCCCCGTCATTTGAAATTAAAGGGCATGACCGAAAAATATATCCTGAAGAAGGTTGGGCAGGACATCCTTCCCCCCAGCACCCGCAACCGGAAGAAGCAACCCTTCAGGATACCCATCAGTACCTGGTTCAAGGGCGAACTGTCCGAGATGGCAGAACAGGCGATGGATGATTCGATCATTGCGCATGAAGGATATTTCAGGCCGGAGGTTGTGCAGGGTATCATTGGAAAACATAATCGTTCGGAGCTTCTTTATAATCATCAGATGTATGCAATGCTTGTGTTTGAGATGTGGCATGAAAGGTTTATTGGATAAAATGATGGGTGCGTTTTCATGAAAATATGCCTTATTGCAGATGCAACATCCATACATACTCAACGTTGGGCAAATTATTTTGTACAGCAGGGAGAGGACGTGCATTTGATCACGTACGAATATCCCCAGACTGAAATGAACGGTGTTGAAGTCCACGTAATTAGATCATTCACTAATAACCTTTACCTGGCATTCATACCCAGACATTTGAAAATACTATTACTGATCAGAAAACTGAAACCTGATATAGTCCATGCACACTTCATTTCCAAGTTTGGGTTCCATGCTGCGTTTCTCGGATTCCGCCCCCTTGTCATGACCGCATGGGGAGATGATATACTCATAATTCCATATTGTTCGAAATTATTGTGGCATTTCACAAAGATCACCCTTAAAAGAGCAGATATGATATACGCTGTATCTGAAGACATGGCGGGAAAGATCATTTCAAATTTTGGGATATCTCCGGAGGCTGTCAAAGTAGTGCCCTTCGGCGTGGACACAGAGATGTTTCAACCGGCAACAAAAGAAAAAGTTGATGACACTATACGAGTCCTGTCCAATCGGAATTTTTTTGACGTTTATAACATCGAAACATTGATGCATGCCATTCCTCTGGTAATTGAAAAGAACAAAACGATAAGATTTTTGATCAAGGGCAGTGGACCGCAGGAAGGATATTTGAAAAAACTTGCTGATGATCTGGATATCTGGGAATATGTGACCTTTGTTGGTTGGACCGAATACAACGAAATGCCAAATTACCTGCATGAATGCGATATTTACGTATCTACTGCTGTGTCTGATGGAACTCCTGTATCGGTGTTGGAAGCGATGGCATGCCAGAAGCCTTGCATTGTAACAGATGTCGGCGGAGTGAAGGAATGGATCGAAGATGGAGTGAGCGGTTGCCTTATACCCATGCGCAGTCCCTGCATATTAGCAGAAAAAATATTGGAACTGGCAGAAGACCCCATGAAGAGAAAGGAGTTTGGAAAAGAAGCACATGGTATTATAGACCGACGGGGAGAGTGGTACAACATAATGAATGAAGTTAAAGACGATTACAAAAACCTGGTTGAGAAATATGAAATACAGTAGTGCAGCAGTTACTGGAAGTAGTGGGTTCATAGGGACCCACCTTATGCAAGAACTCAGAGATCGAAATATAGATGTACTTGGGATCTCACCCACTACAAATTCAATTGATGTTACGAAATGGGATGATGTCCAACAGATCGCTCAAAATGATCTGCTATTTCACCTGGCTGGCGTCACCAATATCCCAATATCCTTTGAATATCCAAGAGAAGTGTATTTGACAAACACTTTTGGAACATTGAACATGCTGGAATGGTGTCGCCTCAATGATGTGAAGAAAATCATCTATGTTAGCACATTCGTGTATGGCGTCCCACAATATCTACCCGTCGATGAAAAACATACCACTGCTCCAAATAACCCTTATTCCCAGAGTAAACTGATGGGAGAGGAATTGTGTGAAGCGTATTGCAGAGATTACAACTTAGATGCAACGATCTTGCGTTTGTTCAATATATATGGACCACTTCAGAAAGGAGATTTCCTGATTCCACATATATTAGAACAGCTCGACCAGGAGACGATCGTGTTAGGAGATCCTATACCCAAACGGGATTTCCTATATATTGATGATGTCATTGATGCATTGATATGTGCATCGGATTGTGAACTTGAAGGTTGCAATATTTTCAACATAGCAAGTGGTAGCAGCAATTCAGTGAAAGACATCTCGGACATACTCGCCGATATTATCTTTGACGAAACAGGAAAAAACGTATCAATAGGATACACTCATAATGTACGCAAGAGTGAGATCACAGATACGATCGCAAACATAGATAAGGCAAAAAGCATTTTAAACTGGCAGCCTAAGACCGATATCAAAACCGGACTGACAAAGACGTTAAGGGCGTATATAAATGAATATCAAAAATAAGAATGTTGTTGTGACCGGTGCGGGGGGCTTCATCGCCAGCCACCTGACCGAAGAATTGGTACGTCGTGGCGCGAATGTGAAAGCACTTGTCCACTATAATTCAAGAAATGACTGGGGATTGCTTGAGCTTGCAGAAAAGGATCTGCTTGATAAAGCGGAGGTCCTTTTTGGAGATGTTACAGACCCTTTTTTTGTAAGAAATGCCACAAAAGATGCTGACATTGTGTTCCACCTTGCAGCTCTCATCGGCATTCCATATTCATATGTTGCACCCGAGAATTATGTCAATGTGAATATTAAGGGCACGTTAAATGTACTTCAGGCAGGTCTTGATAATGGTGTAGAAAAAATAGTTCATACATCGACAAGTGAGACCTACGGAACAGCTGAATATACCCCTATTGATGAGAAGCATCCACTCAAAGGCCAGTCTCCCTACTCGGCCTCAAAGATCGGAGCTGACAAACTTGCAGAAAGTTATTATCGCTCATTTGACCTTCCGGTTGCGACCATTCGTCCATTTAACACATTTGGACCAAGGCAATCTGCTCGTGCGATAATCCCTACGATCATATCCCAGGTACTCACAAAAGATGAGATTCATTTAGGATCTCTTTCCCCAATACGGGATTTGACCTTTGTAAATGACACTGTCAATGGATTTATAGAGATCGGGACTTTGGAACAATCAATTGGCGAAGTGATCAATATAGGCACCGGTTCAGGCGTTAGCATAGGGGAACTATTGCAACGGATACTTACGATCACTGAAAAAGAGGATATGAAGATCATAGAAGATCAAAAACGGATCCGACCAGACAAAAGTGAAGTGATGGAATTGGTATGTGACAACTCCAAAGCAAAACAACTGCTTAATTGGTCTCCTGAGTACACACTTAACGAAGGGCTTGCAGAAACGATCGAGTGGATGCGAGAATATACAAACTTATATAAGACAGGTATGTATGTTATCTAAGAACATGCAAGCAGTTATTCTGGCAGGCGGCAAGGGCAAACGGCTGGCACCCTATACCACTGTTTTGCCAAAACCCCTTATGCCTATCGGAGATATGCCGATATTAGAGATCGTTATACGGCAACTCAAAAAACACGGATTTACAGATATTATACTGGCTGTAGGGCATCTGGCAGGTCTTATCGAAGCATATTTCGGCGACGGGAGCAAGTGGGGAGTGAAAATAACATATTCCATAGAAGATGAACCCCTGGGAACTGCGGGCCCTCTGGCACTTATTGATAGCCTGGAAGAGAATTTCCTGGTGATGAATGGTGATCTTCTTACGAATATTGATTATTCGAACCTTATGAAATTCCATCTTGAAAGTGGCGCACTTTCAACAGTCTCAATGTATAACAAAGATGTGCCAATCAGTCTTGGCGTATTGGAATTGAATGATGATGGTAATATTGTAGATTATATTGAGAAACCTACGTTAAAATATAAAGTTAGTATGGGCATTTATGTGTTCAACAAAAATATCCAGGATCATATTGGTAAAGGAAAATATCTGGATTTCCCGGATCTGATCAAAGCGTTGATCCAGGATGGAGAAAATGTCAGTGGATATATGTTTGAAGGCTATTGGATGGATATTGGAAGACATGAGGATTATTCGAAGGTACTCGAGGAATTTGAGAGTATGAAGGATGATTTGTTATAAGATATCCAGATTTTGGAGAATATAATACTAGTATTCTCTCCATTT
>CAYRGB010000136.1:0-4011 GCA_964423715.1 uncultured Methanosarcinales archaeon
ATCCATGAAAATTCACTGGAGCATTATACCAGCATTGAGACCATTCACAGCAGGGGCTCACACTCACTGTGCGAGGATTGCCCATATCTGCCTCTTTACGATGTACTGCACGATCGCGATGTGAATCAGTGGGTGGCCGGAGATATTGGATGTTCGGTACTCAGTGCACCCGCACCCCTGCATGCAGTAGATACCGGTTTTTCCTTGGGCTCGGCCATCTCGGTTGCCTGTGGATTCAAAGAAAAAGGTATAGCCGTGATCGGGGATTTCGGCCTTGCGCATTCCGGGATCGTCGGACTGATCAATGCGGTGCATCATGACATGGATGTGCTGGTGATCGTACTGCAGAACAAGGTGGCAGCCATGACAGGAGGCCAGGACGTGCCTGATCTTATAGAGGTCGTGGAGGCGTTGTGTGATGATGTTACGCTCTATGATATGGACAGGACCACTGATCAGTATATGGGAAGTTCTACCACAGACGACCTGAAGGATCTAATCCAAAATAAGCTGGGACAGAGAGGACCAGCAGTTATTGTTGTTCAGGGACGATGTCCCAAATACGGGAATTAAGGTTCAATATTGACGCTTTTACACATCAGGCTTTTCGTTTTTCATCTCATCGTCAATTATATTACCTATAGTTTTGAAAAACTTATGTTTCGTATTCAATCCCACATGTGTTGTGAATTTCCCAAAATGGAATGGCACGATCCACTTGAGTGTGATTTTGAGTGTAAATCCTAATCTCCTATAAAATCTTTGATTTGCATAATAGCAGAATGTACCCCGACTTTCCGAGGCGCGACTTGGGTGCTTGGGTCATCCCTTTGCAATACACTCATACCGAACATCCACCTGCGTGATACGTGGCACATCTCCCCACATACCCATGTGTTTTCCCTGTATCACCAGAGCGCCGGTGATCATCTCGATCCCGGAAACAACCTCAAAGGCATTTTCCACACCATCATGCCCAACATCCGTTGCGTTTGCCAGTGCCGTGGCGGCGGCATCTGCAAGGGAGACATCGTCGGAAAAAACGATGGCGGCATCTGCGAAACCAAAACTGATCGAAGGACCCACGGTACCGGATGAAGTGCAAACACCACGGATCCTGTCGGATGGTTCAAGTACAAAACCCATATTCCTGATGGGGGAGTTGCCAGCGTACACGCCCACAACAGTATCCTGGTCATTGATCAGGGCTATATCGCCGCCGTTATCGACCATAGCATGGGTGGCACCTTTATCTACCATTGCCTCCACTGCCAAGGACGAGAGCGTGCCGGCAACGGCACTCATAGGACCGATCTCCATCGCATTGCCGGCTCTCACAAGCCGCTGAACAACCTCAGGGGCATCCTCCTCGCAGTCGTATGACTCAAGGGTCATCCTGAAATAGGGATCCTTGTAGATGTAAATCTCAAGCTGGGTGCGGTGCTTGTGGATCGCTTCCTTTGCCACCTCGATGAGATCGCTCTCATCGGCGATGATGGTCACGATGGTCTCTTTTAGCTGGAAACGTTCCTTCATGGATCAATGCTCAAGTATCAGGGCATTGTGCGGGCACATCTTTATGCAGGTGCCACACTGGATGCACTTATCCGTATCCATCTCAAGGTCCCAGTCCCGGGAGAATGAGAATACCTTCACAGGGCAAACAGAGATACACGCACCACATTCCACACACTCCTCCTTGTCCCAGATTATCGGGTAATCCAGCACAAGGATCTGTGCTCCTCTGGATGTAAGGGCATTTTTGATGGCCTTGAAGTGACCCTTATCGATCTCTGCGACCACTTCTCCATGGGTCGAATCGAAGTGTGCCTGAGATATGTTCAAAAGACCACCTGTTTCAATGATCGACTCAGCTAGTATCGGGGTTGCGACGATATCTGTTGATATATTGATCTTTATCATCACGATCATCCTCTCCTTGCAAGCAATTTACTGATATCATCACTGGTAATAATACCTATCACGTGCCCTTTGCCATTGATCACCGGCATTGCTGATACACTGTTCCTGTCAAGGGTACGAGCCGCAACTTCCACCGGATCGTTCGGATGGGAGATCATGACTTTTTTTGTCATGATATCCTTTACAAGGTTATATTCATCCCGGGCCACTGCCTTGGCGATATCCCATGCGGTCACAATCCCAACAAGTTTATTGTTCTCTGACACCACAGGCAGATGATCAAATGCCTTGTCCATGATCATCTTTGCAGCCTGATGGAAACTTGCGTCCTGGCCAATGGTCACAACCATTTTTGACATAATATCATCAACAAGTGGACTGGTGCCCGTCTGTTTCATAGGATTGCAGACTGCTTGTGAAGGCAGGCGTTCTACAGGAGCCGTTACGAAGAACTCACCTTTTTTAATCCAGCTTTTCAATTCCCCTGCGATCGCCCGCGCGATCTTAAAACTGGACATCGAGGATGTGGGTACTTCTTTCCCATTCAGGTCGATCATTCCGGAGCGAAGTTCTCCATATGTCACCGTTCGTAGAGGCGGTCTGTCACGACTCGGAATTCCATAATCAAGGACGTCCGTGACGATATCATCATCAGTTACAGCTGTGGATAGGGCAACCTGCTCATTGATCACCGGGATGGGGATGCCCATTCCAACGTAGAGGGATGTACCATAATTATGAAAATTAGCTGCACGTATATATTTCGAGCTCATCTCTTTGAGATCACCTTTTAACATCAGGGTCGCAAAATCGTTTTGTGGTGAGTGCTGGGTCCCTTCTCCTACAATATATCCCTGGGCACCACCGAGGAAGATCCTTGTTCCTGTGCCAATGGTCTGATAGGTGGGGTCGTTGGAAAGAGGCGAAAGGATGCCAGCTCCTGAATAGGTGACATTGCCATAGTTTTGAAGCAACGATCCCATGTATGTATAGATGGTCCTGTTCGTACCATTGGTTGCAGCATTGTATTTCTGATAAGCGTTGCGGGGGTTCAGCATGATCGCCTGGTTGAGATCATAGATATTGATGGTTGTATCCAGAACCTTGCGTGGATAAGAGTCAGTTCCATAGGCTGTGGCATGAATATCAATGGACCTGCCATGTACGAGATCCTCGATCACGTGTGCTCCACCATAGTTCATACCTTCTGTCTCCGATAATTGGCCAGCACCGATGAACGCATCAACTGCAGCAACTCCGGAATAGGCCTCAACATTGTTCAGCCACACTTTACTTATTTTCATTGGAGGTTCAGAATGTCCGAAATTCAGCCACACGCCTGAGGAACACATGGCTCCGAATGTTCCCGTTGTAACGACATCGACCTCCCTGACCGCACCCTTTGCACCAAGTTCGGCTACTATGTCGACCATCTCCTCTGCAGTCACAACATTGACGCTACCATCCTTTATCCTGTTGTTTATCTCATGAATTGTTTTTTCGACCATCTAACCTACCTCTAAAATAACAACCAGTAATAATCTGCGATACATATATTACTTACGGTTATTTTTAGTAGATTGATTCTACCTTTAACATAGAGTCTATCATTAGCATCCAGTCTGCAAAATTCATGTACTCAAGTAGATTGGCTGCAGGACGGATATTCTTATCCAATCATTTAGGAAGACAGATATGAGCTGTAGTCCCAAATCCTTCCAAGCTCTTTATCCATATACTCCCATTATGGACATCAATGATCCTCTTACATATATGTAGCCCCAGACCGGTTCCCCCATAGAGTCTTGTTGTGGAGCCATCCACCTGACGGAACATATCAAAGATCATCGGCAGTTCGTGTTGGGGAATCCCGATACCATTGTCTTTTATACGTATATGCAAGTCATTTGCTTCTTCCCTGACAGATACCTTTATGCATCCCGACGAAGACATGAACTTTATTGCATTATCTAAAATGCTTATGAATGCAGTTTCCAGCCTTTCGGCATCACCATGTATCACAGGAAGATCATCCTGTATGATCTCTTCGAACTCTATGTTCTCAACAGACGCCTGCATGGAAATTTT
>CAYRGB010000137.1:0-3966 GCA_964423715.1 uncultured Methanosarcinales archaeon
ATAGCTGCAAACCGCATTGCGTTCGTCCCGTGATCAATTCCCACGAACATTGTACCACCTGCTACATTCAGTCTTCAGATAGCATTTCGTTCAGCTCTTTCACAACACGCTCTCCTTCAGCAACATCCCCAACTGTGGTGATGATCCTTATTTCCTGGGAAGATGTACCATGGGATAGCAACACCCTGAGATTACCTCGATCATCCGGACGAAGCACCTTGGCCGAAATGCTGCCGCCTGCTGCACTCTTCCCCTTTGTAGTGATCACAGACGGGATGATCCTCTTGACACAGGGATGATGGCTGACAAGATCCAACAGTTTTTTACCATGACGGCCACCTATAATAGTAGTATGGGCTCCACCAAGTTTATCCTTAAAGGCTGATCTCAGGGTAGGGGCTGCTGATCGCATCATATCTCCACTATCCATATTCACGACCATCCCGATTATCGATATGTCACATAAGGGTTGGTGATGATCGAAGATCAGATATTCTGCACATCACTCATCTGTATAAGTTTTATACCTGCATAGTTAAGGGTGTCCACCGCACCTTTGGTATCATCAACACGAATTATGAGCAGGGCCTTCTCTGTCTTTGTTACAAAGGCATATGCATAATCAATGTTGATGTTCTTTTCACCAAGAACATCCGCTATCCTGGCCAGCTGACCGGGTACATCCTCCATTTCGATCCCGAGTACATCTGTTTCCGATACGGTGAACCCTGCCTCATGAAGCACACGATGCGCTTCACCAGGATTATCAACAACCATTCGTATGATTCCAAAATCACCAGCTTCCGCAATGGTGAAGGCACGGATATTTATACCCGTATCCTTGAACTTCGAGGAGATATTCGCAAGCCTGCCGGTTTTATTCTCTGCAAAGAGTGAAATCTGCTTTATCAATTTGTCTTTCATATGATCACCTTTATGATTCTGATCTGAAACACTTATTCTGGAACGTTTAAAGCTTTCGATTGTCGATCACCTTTTTGGACTTGCCCATCGATCTTGGCAGTGATCCGTGCTCCACCAGCTCGACCTGTACGGCAAGGTTCAGTACGCTCTTCAGGGCGGCACCTACTTTATTCTCAAGTGCCATGATATCGTTTACCTTGTCACTGAATGCTGCATCTGTCATCTCGATCTGTACCGTCATGACATCCAGTTCGTTGACACGGTCAACGATCACCAGGAAGTGCTCCCCGACCTCAGGGAGATTCATCAGGACCGACTCGATCTGACCAGGGAAAACGTTGATACCACGTACGATCAACATGTCGTCAACACGGCCGAGTACACGCATTATACGGGGATGTGTACGGCCGCATTTGCAGGGTTCCCTGTTTATTATGGTGTTATCGCCGATCCTGTAGCGTATGAGCGGCAGGGCTTCCTTTGCAAGGGTCGTGATAACAAGTTCCCCACGCTCGCCATCCGGTACCTGTTCACCGGTATCTGGATCAATGATCTCGACGAGGAACTGATCTGCCCAGATATGGATGCCGTCCTGATAGGTACATTCGGTGAACAATGGTCCGCTGAGTTCGGACGTTCCGAACACGTCATATGCCTTGATGCCAGTGGAGTCCTCGATCCTTTTCCGCATCTCTTCTGACCAGGGTTCTGCCCCAAGAATACCTACACGGAGGTTTGTATCTTTCTGGAAACTCATGCTAGCATCCCGTGCGGTTTCTATCATGAACAATAGATATGATGGAGTGCATGCGATGGCTGAAGTCCCCAGATCCTGCATGAGCTCAAGCTGTCGTTCTGTGTTCCCGGCGCTTGTGGGCAGTACGGTGGAACCCACTTCCTCTGCACCATAGTGCAATCCCAGACCACCTGTGAACAGACCATATCCATAACTGACCTGCAACACGTCACCACGGCCAACGCCAATGGATGTCAGGGCACGAGCAAGGGATGTGCTCCATTCATGAACATCGTTCTTTGTGTATCCCACAATTATGGGTTTGCCTGTTGTTCCGGATGATACATGGAAGCGTACCAGTTGTTCGTTGGGCACACAGAACATGCCAGTTGGATAGGTCTCCCTGAGGTCATTTTTGTAGGTGAAGGGAAGTTTTGTTACATCCTCCAGTGTTATTATGTCCTCTGGTTTGACACCGGCGTCATCAAATCTCTTTCTATAGAAGGGGGAATGCTGATAGACATAATGCACAAGGTGGCGCAGTTTTTTCTCCTGCAATTTTTCAAGTTCGTCAACAGGCATCCGTTCGATCTGTGGGTTCCAATACTCTATCATGGTATCACGTTGTTGTTCAGTGGAACTGTCCAATGATCATTGTTAGCAATTGCCATTCAATGAGTACTGTCCAACGATCATTGTTCATAAATATTGGTAACTTTTATTCATTGAACATTTATAAACTCAACGGATTCTTCTTATCCTTCAAAAATAAACTCAACGGATTCTTCTTATCCTTCAAAATGTCTTTTGCACGGGTTGTGCATTCCATTAGGATCTCATCAATATCAGCTACGACATCGATGCCTGCAGCACCCGCATGACCTCCACCTGTGCCGTTGTAATGTGCACTGATGTCCTCCATGATCTGTCCCAGATTTACACCGGCATTGACTGCATCACGTTTCGCACGGCCACTTACTCTGATCGATCCTTCTTTAGATGTACCGACAAAAGCAACGTCTGCACCAATGTTCACAAGCATCGAGGATGCGGACCCGCCAAATGAACTAACATTCGATGTGACCACAAGCCACTCTCCTACCCGTTCGACCTTGGCCCGGGACGCCGTTTTCAACATTGCGATACGCATTGATACATCTTGTGGAGTGGCTGCCATTAGTTCCAGGACCTCTCCATATTCAATACCACTTGCCTTTATGATGTTCGCAAATGTTCGGAAGGTCTCGGAAGTTGCGTGTTTGAAGTGACCAGTATCAGTGACGATGCCTGTCATCAAACCCAGTGCTGTGCGAGGCATTATGGGGGCACCCATACAAGCTAGCACATTGTAGACGATCTCTGCTACGGATGTGGCATGCTGGTGCAGGTAGAACTCGGCGTTCTCGTTGAGTGCTGTGGTAGTATGATGGTCTATTACACAATAATGGGATAGCTCGATATCATTTAGCTGCGCAACTGTGGAAGTATCCACTACAACCGTTATGTCATAATCTTCAGGATTCGGATTATCCACCACATCGATCTTTAATTCCTTGATCAGCAGGGTTGCAACCCTGTTGCTGCCGCCCACAAGCCCGACTGTCCCCCCGATTGCCTCGGAGAGTGCAAAAGCACTGCTTACAGCATCAGGGTCTGCATTGCGGTGGCATAGATAGAGGATGTCGTGGTAGTCCAGAAGCCTGTTATAAAAACCAACTTCATCGACTTGCATTGGAACCTCCGATCAACACACAGGGACAAGTACGGCCCTGTAAAGGTGATGAAGGGGTACCTGGCATCTCTTACTGTGCCTGGGTTCCCATTGATTGCTTGATCTGTTCCTGAAGCTGATTGAATCGCTTGGATATACGCTCTTCCTGGCGAGAGATGGACTGGAGCCTTAATGAAATTGTTTCCTGTCGCTCCTTCAATTTGGCAACGGTCTCCTGTTTATCAGCTTTTATCTGCAGCCCACCGATGGAACGGTAGACCACAGCATCATCTGACAGCGTTTCAAGCTCTTCCAGTGCCATCTCTAATTCCTTCTGTATGGATTCCATCTGGTTTTTCTGCATGCCAAGAGCCTGTGCCTGTTGCTGTACCTGCTGCAACTGAGCCAGTTGGTTCTGTGACTGCGGGGGTAGTTCTGAACTCATTTTAGTTTCACCTGACCACTGAATAAACGTGAAATGATATAATGGTTTCTGCTAATTGGTATGGGGAGGAGAAGGTGCTTGGATCAATATCCTCTCCTTTCAGTAGAACTTGTTTTTTCAGCACAATGGACGATATTCTTAGGACCGTTG
>CAYRGB010000138.1:0-3942 GCA_964423715.1 uncultured Methanosarcinales archaeon
AAGACTATGGACTTCAAAATGGATCTTTTGATAGAGATTTCCGATTAGAAGGTCTCGATGAATTTTGTCGATCCAAACATAACTAAGAAAATTTATATTAATTTCGAGTGCCAAAACTGGGTTCCAGAACAAAACGCGGTGATACCATGAACAGTTTCAAATTCTACATCAGGGACGATACCCCAGTCGAGACCACCGAAGCTGTCCAGGAGACTCTTGTGAGAATTGAAAGGATCCATCAGAGTACCCATCAGATCGTATTCATCAAAGACCTGAACGATACAAAGCGAGAGCAGCTACTTGAGATCATCCGTATCATCAGCCGCAAGAATGGTATGGGTGTGATCAGCAAAGGCAGGGAACCACTGCCGATCTCGCGCAACCGTAACCTAAGCAAGGTGGGGATCCTAAGTACAGCTTAAGGACGACCGTCCTGTAGATGTCTATCCACATGTGAAGAACGGAAAGGTGAACGATGTGCTGCAACACCTGAACCACCTGGAAATGCATCTGATCTGGATGAGCTGATGGAAACAAAGCATATCCGCGAAGAAGATATTGCCCGGATAATCGCTACATTTCCGGAACTGATCGAGGACAGCTTAAAATTTCACGAAATGGAAGTCGAGGTTGGGGGTGGGCGCATCGATGCAGTCTTCATCGACAGGAACGAAAACACCTCCTAATAGAGATCGCGACCAGGGACAATGCCATTGGTCAGGTCCAGCGGTTCAGACTGCCTTATGCCAGAAAATACCATCTCGATAAGGACAGAGTCAGGTTGGCCATTGTCTGTGCCAGAATCTCAGAGAGCAGACGGCAGGGGCTCAGGGATCGATGTGTATTGTATGTGTCTGGATAAGCGGACGTGAAAAAACAGACGTAAGGTCATACTATCCGTTGCTCGCCGGTGTAGACATACATATTCGGTCGCCTCACGAATGCCACCAGCGTAATATCCTTCTCTTTTGCCAGCTCCAGTCCTCCACTAAGGGGGGCGGCCTTACTGGCAACCAGGGGAAAACCTGCATTCGCCACCTTTGTGACCATCGTGACCGACAGTCGACCGGTGGTGATCAGCACACATCTGGACAGATCCGTGCCATCCAGTATTGCTCCTCCCACAGCTTTGTCCACAGAGGACGCGCGGCTAACATCCTCACAGAAAGTGACGATATTGCCACTCATATCGCTGACAATGGATGAATGGGTACCCCCGGTACGTCTCCAAGTAACACCGTGCTTCCTGATATGATCCACCAAGTCAAAGATCACATTACTGGAGATGCATACATCTGGATCATGCTCCCTGCACTGACCCTTAGAACCCTCCACGACCTCACACTATATGGTTCCATCCGATATTTTCAGAGAGAGTATATCGTCCAGGATCGTTATGTGGCCTTCACAGATCAAATAGCCTACCGCCAGTTCTTTGAGATGGTCAGGACTTGCAAGGAAAGAATCAGTATGGATACCATTGATATGAATCTCATACATCGTTTCGACGATGATATCCGCGTCAATGGGATGCTTTTTTCCACTGGCGATCTCAGTGCACTGAATAGAAATATAAGGGGGAGATGAAAAAGTAAGTTCTTCATCTCTCCAGTAGCTCGTGAACTCTCCTTTTTTGTCCACGTGCCAGTCGTTCTCCATTCACGCAATCTCTTTGATCTTCGCAAAGAGCTGCTTGAGGGTGTCCTCATTGCTCTGTGTGAAGTCGAATGGTGACTTTGTGAACCCTTTGAAGTACACCGGCATGTTGTCCAGTCTGTAGAATGTACCGTCACATTCCATTGCATCGATCACACCAGGCAGCACTACATCGGATGCTACTGTCGTTGGACATGGTGCAATATCCATGCAGACCATAGGGATCTCTACCAGATAGGATGCACAATCGGCCGGTGTGTGGCAGACCAGGTCTGCACCGAGCACAAAGGCCGCATCTACATCCTTCTCACGCAGCAGGTCAACAGTGGTGTGCTCACCAGGATTGTATCGTGGATAGCCCCTCGCAAAATCAAGACCGAATGGATATCCATACAGATATGTTGCAGTCTGGTTGAAACCTGCGACATTGCAGTGTCCTCGTAGGGCACCGATCGTGAATTTTGTTCCCTTGTTGTTGTTCAACTCCTTGAGAAGGGTCAGGGCGATCTCGACGTTGCGGTGTTTCCCGTATGATGAACCCAGGCCCAGCCCTACGGAAACGGTCCCGTACTTGGTCTCCAACATCATCTTGATCATTTCTTCCATTACTACAATGGGCACACCTGTCACCTGCTCGACCGATGGGTGAGGCTGTTTACCATTGAGTATGGTCAAAAGAGCATTGAGCAGCTCGTAATCAGAGTTGGGTTTTAGCTGTATATGAAGGTCTGATGCATCTGCGGTCGGAGTCCGGCGTGGATCCACTGTTATAACCTTACGGTCAAAGCGTCCGCGTTTGGTCCAGTATCCTCTCGGGAATATGGCGTACTTTGACATGTGCCTTGGCATGGATGCCAAGGGATTGGTACCCCAGTAGATCGACAGCTCACTTCGATTCTTTCCCATCCCCGCCGTAGCTCCGGCAATACCGGCTTCCTGGATACCCATTACTGTTGGACCATGGCAGATGGTTGCATTGGAATCGACCACTGCACCCAGGTATTCACCGATATGCAATCCGACTTCATGTGCCTCGCATGATGTCTCACTGCCCATGAACAAAAGGGGTCGCTTTGCATTTACGAGGATCTCAGCTGCTTTTGTGAGGGCTTCGTCCCAGGCAACCTTGTCGAAAATACCATTCTTTTTGATCATTGGATCCTTCAGTCGGTGGTCGCTCACAACCTCCTGGAATTTGGCAGTACCCATCTTGAAGGCGTTCTTGAGCTCCACCTGGACATCATCACATGATCCGCCACAGACGGGGCAAACTATGTTCTTAAAAACCATATCAGTTTCCTCCTGCGTATACCTTGAGCACAACATCCACTGTGCTCAGCACCTCATCATCAGTGGGCTCGATCGTCACAGGACTTCCCTTGTACAATGGAGAACCTGTTGAGAATGTACAGGGATCGATAACCACGTTGGCCCATATGGCACGTGGCATAAATACGTTCCCACACATGACCCTGTCAGTGCATTTAGTAAAGACAGCGACCGTATGCTTGCCGTCCATACTGGTGACCTTCACTTTATCAGGGCAACAGAGTATATCAAAATCCTCCGGAGCTATCCAGCAGACAGCACACTCCTCTTTGTAATCCTCAGTGTTCTTGTTGCCGCCCTTGGCAAGCCTTCCTTCATCTATGGTACTTCCAGTGTTCAGTAATACTTTCATGATCTCACCTCACAGCTCCATATTTGCGTCCTTACCGACATACAGAACGCCCTTTGGTCTCTTCGTGATCGCATGATCACCAATGAACTTCTTGTACTCGCCTGCACATTCGATATCATCGAACTTGAGATCAGATTCTTCAGATTCGTACAGCATACCAGGTGTGAATCTCTCGATGTGACCTTCGACCACAATGGTACCTGCGCTCATCTCTACACCAACCGTACGGATGGCATCGCCTTTCACAACGATCAGACCACCGCTCTGGCGTATCCCGCAGAAGTTATCCACGTTACCATTGACAATGATCTCACCACCGGTGTTGCCTCCACCCAGCTGGTTCTGTGCGTTCCCGTCGATAACGATACGGCCACCAGACATTCCTTTCCAGCTTCCACGGTAGGCACACCCAACGTGATCTGCGGCATTACCTGTGATGTGTAGCAAACCGCCTTTCATCTCCATACCAGCCCAGGAATCGGTATCTCCTTTGACAAGGATCTTACCGCCTGACATTTCAGATCCAACATGCATACCAGCAGTTCCTTCAATGGTAATGGTACCAGCAGTCATTTCCGCGCCGATCCGTTTGACGCGCGAAACAT
>CAYRGB010000139.1:0-3928 GCA_964423715.1 uncultured Methanosarcinales archaeon
TCTGGGCGACCAGCACCTTCTCGATCTCTGCATCCGGGTCAATGCTTGCCGAGGATGTACCCAGGTTGACATTGATCTTGGTGCTGGCCCCCTTTCCAATGGCGACCGGCGGGCACCCGTCCCGGGTCATGATAACAAGACTCCCGTCCGCAACCCTGGAAAGTACCGTAGCCTTATCCAGATGTTCCATCGCTGCGACATGCTCCATCTCGGGGGTCAACCTTCCGTTCATTGCATGATCTATCTGTGTATCCTTCATAGTCATCCGCTCATCATATCGTTTTTATATATTCATTTTTGCAGTACGTTCAGCCCTGCCATTTCCAGCAGTTGTGGTGTGTTCATATGTCCTCCGATCGGCACCAGGTGAACACCGCCACACATGTCCCGAAGTTCAGTGATGATCTCTGCAGCGATCCTGATCCCTTCCTGGACAGGATCGTCCCCATCGTCCATTCGGTGTATGAGATCGTCACCGACCCGAATGCCCGGGATATTCTCATTCATAAAACGCGCCATGTTAGCCGAACGCAAAGGAATAATCCCTGCAATGACCGGTACCCCCAGCCCCTCAACCATATCCATGAACTCGGCGAACTGTTCAACATCATACACCGCCTGGGTCTGTATGAACTGCACCCCCATACGAACCTTCTTTTTGAACTTCAGCAGCTGCATGGGCTGTGTGGGATCAGCGTTGGATACCGCCCCCACTACGAATTCGGGCGCATCCTCCAGTTCGTTGCCAGCCAGATCATACCCCTCTTCCATGTTCCGTATCATTGCCAGAAGCTGTATGGAATCCAGGTCATACACCGGTTTTGCCCCGGGATGGTCACCCTTTGTGGTATGGTCCCCTGACATTACACAGACGTTCCTGATACCCATTGCTGCCGCTCCCAGCAGGTCCGACTGGAGAGCTAAGCGGTTGCGGTCCCTGCAGGTCAATTGTATGATCACCTCATGGCCCTCATCTAGCAGCAGTTTGCCAGCCGCCAATGAGCTCATCCGCATGACCGCCCGCTGGTTATCGGTGATGTTGATGGCGTCCACCCATTCCCTGAGGATGGCTGCGTCCGCAAGCATTGCCGAGGTATCAACACCTTTGGGAGGCGAGACCTCGGCAGTTATGATGAAACGGTTCGACATGAGTGTATCGTAAAATGTTGAAGGCATCGTGGAGTAATATGCAGGTTTGGCTTTTAAACTCATCGCGATGAACAGAAGAAGGTGGTGAATCGGTAAAGAACAATCGTCACAGCAATATCGTTGTGTCATTCTATGTTGACACTTTTCAGATTAAATTACATATTATAACGCATCGTTTATGGCAAATCATTTCATTACGAATGAAAATGTATGTAATTTATTCAGTAGGAGTCTAATTTTAGGCTATCCGCCTGTCGGATCGCCTCACACCATGCTCTTTCGGTTCGCATATGCTCTCCAGCAGATCGAGCCGTCCGATTCGTTCCAGCCGTTCATAGATCAATTCCCACGCACAATCCTTCTCCGGGTCCACCTCGCATTTTCCATTCATGGAACCCCCGCAGGGTCCGTTCAGCAGGCCCTTGGGACACTTCGCCGTCGGGCACACGCCTCCGAACTCACCGATAATGCACTGTCCGCACATAGCACACTGGTCATGGAGGACCTCATCTCCCGACATCCCTCCCAGAGAGTCGGTATTGTTCGCCGGATAGACCGGAATGTCGAACATCCTGGCGATCGTGGAAGCACCGCTACCACACGACATCACAAGGATCGCTCCTGCGTTCAGGATCTCAGGATCGAGGTCTGTGAGTACCTTAGGGGAACGCATATTGCATGCCGCCCGTGGAACAGTCCCCCCGATCACGTGTTTACCAGCCCTGGCAAGCCGCTCGCACATTTCCTTCACCTCAGGCTCGCCGCCTACATGGAGCTTGGCAGCGCACACACTGCAACCCACCACAAAAATAGGATCCTCATCCTGCAATAACATGAGAACTTCTTCGAAAGGTTTGGACGATGAGATGATCATGTCTGCCTCAGGTATCGGTACTCCACATCCATCTCCTGATCCAGGACGTCACGTATCATCGCTGCGATCCGTGGCAGGTTGCGAGCCTGTCCCTCGAGTTTGTGTATCAGACGATGTATCTGCAACAACGTACCCATGAGGATCACGTCCGTGTGGTCGGTCTCGTGGGACACGGCATCGCGCTCCAGAGCCGCATCGCCACCCCTGGCCAGCATCTCCTGCTTGATGATCAGGGCCTCGGTGGTGGTGATGTTGCTAACACGAAGGATACTGCCTATGCTCTTGTCCTTCATGATACCGGCACCTGCAGCCGTGCCACCGATCGCACACATGGCAGTGGCCGTGTCGTCGGGATGAACGATATCCAGTATCGATACCTTGAGATCACCATCCTTAACAGTCGGCTGACGGCTACGGATGGCAGCGGCCATTCTCACCACGTCCCTGGTGGGTGCCACATCGTGAGTGCGGATGATATGTGCCCCTTTCTGCACCACTATAGCCGTGGCAGCCAGGCTTCCATAGAGCCGCTGGTCCGGTGGCTTGTCCAGTACCGCACCGACACAGGACTTGCGAGATACTGCTGCAAGCAGGGGTTTCTCGAACACCTTCAGGCGCTCGAACCGATCAAATGTCTCAAGATCATGGATCGGGTCCTTGGTCTGCACCCATTTGCCGATGGCCGGATCCAGTATCAGCCGGTTGGGATCAACGCCGTGAGCCTCAGAACGTTCGATGATCGAAGCCAGCGACCGCATGATCGCATCCATGCCAATGGGATCCCCTGGCACTTTGTTAGAAGCCATCACCACGGTCGGACAGTCATGGTCCGCCATCACATCGATCATTCCGGGGTCGACCGAAAATCCAGCCACATCATTGATGATATTGGCGCCCTTTTCCAGAGCCGCCTGAGCGATATCCGCGAACATGGTATCCACTGAGATCACAATATCCACATTGTCCCTGAGCAGGTCCAGTGCCGGCAGCAGCCGCTCACGCTCTTCCTCTTTGGTAATGGGAGAGGCCAGGGGCCAGGTGGAACGACCCCCCATATCCAGGATCGTGGCACCTTCGTCCACCATACGTTGAGCGATATCCAGAAGCGAATCCGTTCCCACAACAGACCCTCTATAAAAAGATTCGCGGCTAAGGTTGATGACGCCCATCAGATGCACAGGATGTTCATCACCCACTTTCAGACCGCATATGTCAACATCAACAGTCATAGTATTACCAATTCAGAGGTGATTTTATCCTTTATATATGAATCGATGACATTTTCCACTTTTTAATAAATGTCCCGGGCCGACCTCACCACATGTAAGAGAAGGACCGAGATCGTCAGGGGACCCACGCCACCCGGCACCGGAGTGACCAGTGAGGCTTTCTTGACCACATTCTCGAAATCCACATCCCCATAGACCGTGCCGTTCTCCTCGGAGATACCCACATCGAACACGACAGCACCGTCCTTGACCATATCGGCCTTGATCAGATGTTTCACACCCGTGGCAACGACCAGGATATCTGCCTCCCGGGTAAACCTGGAGATGTCATCGGTGAACACGTGACATACTGAGACCGTAGCATTGCGATTGAGCAGCATCGCAGCCATGGGCTTGCCCACAACATTGCTGTGTCCCACAATAACTGCATGCTTGCCCTGGATATCCACATCATACTCCTCAAGCGCACGGATCACACCACTTGGAGTACAGGGCACCAGACCCTCATTGCCGATCAACAACTGGCCCATGTTCAATGGATGGAACCCGTCGACATCCTTGACCGGATCGATGGCAAGCATCGCTTCCTGTTCGTTCAGATGCGCGGGTAGGGGTAGCTGCAACAGGATACCATGTATGTCATCACGCTGGTTCAGGGACTCGATGAGTTCGATGA
>CAYRGB010000140.1:0-3927 GCA_964423715.1 uncultured Methanosarcinales archaeon
GCCCGGGCAATGGATATGCCATTGCTCGAATGGATGACCGATGGCGAGAAAGAGGTTGAGCTTGCAGATCTTCGATCTGCTATCAAACAGGCGACACGGGATTTTGGTATCAAAGGAATCGTGACCGGTGCCCTGTATTCGAACTACCAGAAAAGCAGGATTGAAAATATCTGTGAGGAACTGGGAATTGATGCTTTTTCCCCTCTCTGGCACATGGACCAGGAAAAAGAAATGCGGAAATTGCTCGACATTGGTTTTGAGTTCATTTTCAGCAGTGTAGCAGCCGATGGTCTTAACAGTAGTTGGGTTGGTCGCACGATCACCTCCAATGATATCGATCGTCTTTCCCGGTTGAACGATAAGATAGGGCTCAACATCGCCGGGGAAGGCGGGGAATTTGAAAGCTTTGTGGTCAATGGTCCCATGTATAAAAAAAGGATCAATATCAACAAATATGACGTGATCGAACTGGACGAATACACAGCCAGGTTGACGATCAAGGATGCCGAACTGGCAGATAGGTGGACTGCTTGAACCAATCCTCAGAGTTAAGACTATAAACCACCCGATCATTCTTACATTGGTGAAAACATGCTATTACCAGACCACCGGACAAAGATCGTATGCACCATTGGCCCCTCATCCTCTTCAAAAGATACTATCCGAGAACTGATTGCTTGTGGTATGAACGTCGCAAGGATCAATTTTTCACATGGTACTCTTGATGACCACCGAAAGGAAATCCAACGGATCAAGAGGATCGCCTCTGAAATGGATACTGTGGTTTGCATATTAGCAGATCTTCCAGGTCCGAAGATACGTGTTGGAATGTTCCATAACGAGCCGGTTATGCTCAACCGGGGAGACCATATCCAGCTGACGGTGGAGGATGTGGAGGGTACAGCGACCCTGATCCCGATAGATTATGACCGTCTTCTTGAGAGTATACATCCGGGTAGTGATATTTTCCTCAATGATGGATTCATCCAGTTGAAATGCCTGGGGCCATCCGGGGAACGTTTGGAATGCGAGGTGGTCGTAGGGGGTCCGCTGTCTTCCCGCAAAGGGGTTAACCTGCCTGGATCAAATATATTAATGGACCCTGTTACCGATAAGGACCTTGAGATCATTGATTTTGTCCTGAAAGAAGGAGTTGATACCTTTAGTATGTCATTTGTTGAAAAGGCAGAAGACATCCGGAAAGTGCGGCAGTTCGCTGAAAAGAAAGGCAGATCAGTATATCTTGTAGCCAAGATCGAACGAGAGGAAGCTGTGAAGAATATAGAGAGCATCCTGCAGGCAGCGGATGCTCTGATGATCGCCCGGGGCGACCTTGGTGTAGAGATTCCGATACAGAACGTGCCGGTGGTCCAGAAAGAGCTCATCCACAAGGCAAATCTACTGGGCAAGCCGGTGATCACGGCAACCCACATGCTTGAATCCATGACCGAGAACATCAGGCCGACACGGGCTGAAGCTACGGATGTGGCAAATGCCATCATGGACGGGACAGATGCTCTCATGTTATCCGGTGAGACGGCCATTGGGCGATATCCTGTGGAAACTGTGTCCATGATGGTGGAGATCGCAAAGAAGACCGAAGCTTGGAGAAGTCACACTGGATGGGGGCTGGAACAGGTTACCAGAGACCTTGGTGAGATACAAATGGATATCAGCGAGGTGATCTCTGTTCAGGTATACGATGCCATCGAGCGCCTTCCAATAAAATATGTGGTCACTCCTACAGTCTCTGGACGGACACCGCGGAGGATATCGCGCTTCAAACCCGATACATGGATCCTTGCCATGAGCCGTTCCAAAGGAACATGTGAACATCTGGCTCTTTCATATGGGGTTTATTCTATACTGGTTGAGGATGTGTCCAGTGGATGGGAAGACACTGTCTTTGAAACACTGGACGAACTTGGGATATCGCGTGACGGGGATATGATCGTACTCACACAGGGCCAATCTCCCGGGAAGCCCGGGGGAACGAATATGTTAAAGATCATAACTCTGGAATAAAGCATTCGGATCATATTATTTATTCCGGTGTAAGAAAGTATGATACTGGTATTGCCATGGATACAATTATATTTTTTCTTCTTACGATCCTGTTCATAACCTACCTAACAACACGTCACCACATTAGCCCATTTTTGGCACTTATAATGGCCTCTGTCTTCTATGGAGCACTTACCGGAATGGGCGAGGAAGCGCTCCATGAGATGACAAACGGTGCAGGGAACATTTTTAGTTTTCTCGGAATACTCATATTCTGTGGTGCAACCATCGCCCAGGTCTTAAAATATGGACACTTCCTGGAACGTATCGTCCATGACCTGCAGACAATCGTAAAAAGACCATCCTTTGCTGCTGGGATCGGTGGTTATCTTCTATCCATACCGCTGATGTGTTGCATCACCGCATACATCGTTCTTTCACCCCTTATCGAGAACATGCCAGTTGCCCCTTCAATACGCAAACAGAGCTTCTACCTTGCAGCTTTTGGGAGCACCGTTTCTTTCGTGCTCTTACTACCCCTGCCTGTAGCATACATGATCGTGAGAACAGCAGACCTCTCCCTGGACCTGTGGACACTCAATGCCATTACCATTCCGCTGTCTCTTGTGTTGTTATTGGGTGGATATCTGCTGATAGGACGCAGATACACGACTGCCGATGCATGGGATACCCCTTTTTTGGTGGATGACGAAAATGATAAAAGAAAGGGGAATGAGGATGTAATGATACCACGCTGGAAGGCCTGGGCTCCTTTCTATGTGCCTATATTCCTGATCATTGCCGGACACCTTGTCAAAACACTCTCGTTCCTGAATAACATCAACATTGTAATGCTTACAGCGACGATCTTTTCGCTCCTGCTCATCGACAAGGATACGAGACAGAAGGCTCTCGATAAAGGTACTCGCCATGCCGGTATCATTCTGCTCGATCTGTGTGGTGCTGGTGCCTTGGGACAGGTAATCGCAGCAAGTCCATTTGCAGAGCAGGTTTATATTCTGATGATCGGCACATTGCCCGTGGTGTTCGTCCCCTTCGTCCTGGCATCATTGATCCAGACCGCCCAGGGCTCAAGGGTTGTGACCGCGGTGGTCAGCTCGATGATCATGGCAGCAACACCTATTACCCTGCCACCCCTGGTCTTTGTGTTGATGATCATGGCAGGAACACTGGTAGTATCCTATGTCAGTGATCCTTTTTTCTGGCTTGTCAAACGAACGACCTGCGACGATACCTCTACTGTGGTATCCAACTACACCCTGCCTCTTGCAGCTGCAGGTGTTACGATATTGCTTATTTCCCTGATGATCTATCAGATCGGATGAATCTCGGATATCGCTACTTTTAAATCATTGTGATGCTCCTTTACACCAGAGTATCATGGAACACAGCAGGATCAGTATCATAAAAGAGGATGTTGTCAAACAGCAGGTCGATGCCATTGTCAATGCCGCAAACAATTCCCTGCTCGGGGGTGGCGGTGTAGATGGAGCCATTCACCGAGCAGCAGGGCCCGGATTGCTGGAGGAATGTCGCAAACTCAATGGTTGTGCCACTGGCGAGGCAAAGATCACAGGAGGGCACGCTTTACCGGCCAGCTACGTCATACACACTGTGGGACCTGTGTGGAAAGGTGGGGAGCATGGGGAAGATGAACTGCTATCCCGGTGCTACCAGAACTGTCTCCTGCTGGCACAGGAGCATGGGTTACGGACGATCGCCTTCCCATCCATCAGTACAGGAGCATATAGGTTCCCGGTGGAAAGAGCGTCCAGGATCGCGATCTCTGAGATCATTAACTTCCTTGGAACAGACGAGAGCATCCGGAAGGTGGTTATTGTCTGTTTTAACGACAAGGCATTCAGGTGCTATTCAGAGACATTGGATGATATCCTTGAACAC
>CAYRGB010000141.1:0-3910 GCA_964423715.1 uncultured Methanosarcinales archaeon
ACCGGCAGGGTTCACACACTTGATACCATATGTCTTGTGTGTCCTCATCATCCAGGCAACATAAGCTGCTGCCCTCTTGATATCCCCTTCCTTGAGATAACGCATCATAAACCAATTATTACCCAGAACAAGGTACCCACCCATATCCAGCATAGGGATTGAGCGCATCTCTTCATGAGTATGGCGAGCCTTCATTGGAGGAACAGCTGCTTCGAACGCAGTGGTGTATCCCATCTTGGCATATTCATAACCTTCTTTGTACACAGAGGGAACAGTATAGCCAGTCCCGGAATGCGTTATAGGGGTCTTTGCAAGATTTGCCTTATAGTGATCCTCTGGTCGCATCATTCGACCCGCATTGACCTTTGAACCTGCTATGTGTGTATGTGAATCCACACCACCAGGCATTACTGTCTTGCCATTGGCATCAACGATCTTAGCATTCTTCATCTCGGATCCGGAGAGTTCGGAAACCACTTTACCGTCCTTGATGAAAATATCCATCACTTCGCCATTGACCTCATTGAGAGGATCAAAGACGTATCCATTCTTAACTACTAATGTTCCGACCATGTTTATACCACCTCTCTGGTCTCAAGCCATATTGCAGATGTTGGGCAGATCATGGCACATGTACCACATGAACCACATGCATCCTGATCGACAATTTTCACAACACCATTCTCTACCTCAAGCACAGCTTTCTCATTAACATCGTTCAGGGATCCTGCTGCAAGTTCCTTGTTAGAGTTGGCATTGACAGGACAGACGATCACACAGTTGCCACACCCAAGACAGGCTCCTTCATCCGTCATAAGAGTAGATGTAAGGACCGGATCTGCGGATGTTTTGTCCACCAGTTTCTTCTCGAATACATTCTTCTTGGCCATTTCCGCCACAATTGCAGTCTTCTTCACATCAATGGCATTCACAGGGCAGGCCACTGCGCAGGCACCACAGTAGATACATGCATCCTGACGCTGTGCTAATTTATCCACACGCTCGCCAACGCCCCATTCGGGATTGAATATTGCATTGCATGGACATACGTCCATACAGGCACCACATGACTGGCAGGTATCATCACTATAAGACCACGTGCCTGCAAAGGGTTTCTCCACAGTGATAGCATCTGTCGGGCAGACTGCCTCACACCAGCCACAGTGCACACAGTGATCCTGATCGATGATCGTTTCTCCCTCGATACTGGTACTACCATCGGTTGCGAATTTCTGGGTGACCTCGATACAACCCTGTGGGCAAACCGCCTCACACAAGCCACAGTGAACACAGTCCTCGTTTACCGTTGTCGGTTTTATGGCAACGCTAAGGAATGCTTCATCCATAGCCGGTTTGCCATCTACTCTTATCTCCAATGCACCTGTTGGACATACCTTGGAACACATTCCACAAACTATACATGTGTCAGGTCTTGCTTCTATGAACTCTTTATCGACAAGCCCTCTGGCAACCGGTCCAACTGAACCGATGACCAGTGTGTCTTTTGGACATACCATAACACAGGTCCCACAACCAACACATTTCTCTGGTAAATATACCAGTTGTTTGTTGTCCTTTGTTGAAATTACTATTTCATCCATTTCATCTACTCCTCTGCTGCCTATTATCACATACTGCGCACAGGACTTCATCCCCATATCGGATAAAGCACTCTCCACACTCGTCACATAGCTGTACTTTCTTGCTTTTCTTTATTGGAATATCAGCATCAACCATTTCATAGCTATAGACATTGTCCCCTGCCTCAAGTAATATCGGAACGATCTCTTCGTGGGGCAGCTTTTCAGTGTTCATATACCATGCATGTAGTTTAGGATAATTCTTTGTCTTGTTGGCATCAAAATATATCCGTACACCACGTGTGGAGGTCACCCCTTTTGGAGCCCTTGTTGTGACAGTAACGGCCATTTTATCAACATCATTTATCCTGAGACCTTTGTTCCCAGTGGTCGCACCTTCCAGTATCTGGAATGGGTCAGGAATGCAATTGTAGGTCTCACAGGTCGCATATATCCTATCACCATCATGAACCGCAAGTACCCTTTTCGCAATATTCAGCATCTGAAGACCTATCAAAGCCCCTGTGCTCAAATACCCATGAAACGGAATGATTTTTTCCACCTGTGAAAAGAGCTCAGGGTCCTGTTCTTTTATCTGTTTAATAATTTCATCCATGTCATCCATATACTAGGCCTCTACAACAATGGGAACGGATAGATACAATGGTAGGAATGGTAGGTCAGGATATATACCACCATCTAAACGTTACAGGAACATATAAATGAAAATTATATATAATTATCGATGTTATTCCCACATACTGTACCAACAATTAAATATAAGTATGCTTAAATATAAATACAGTATATTCCTCATTGGAAAGCATATATTATTTGAACACATAATGCATAATAATTGACGAACTTAGACACTTGATCAAAACATTTGATAAAATATTTGATAATTTTTGCATAAATAGTTAATGAGGTCCTATTATGATCCGAAAATCCCTACTGATCTTGCTGTTAATATTATTCAGCTACTGCAACTTTGCTTCAGCGTACACGCTTGATGACATTGAGTGGGTGTCAAGCATCGATTCAACAACCCTGCACTGGGGCGATACTGTCACAGACAACGATTATGTGGTCACCGCAGAGGACTTCAACGATGAAGGTTTTGTCCATCTTACGATCAAAACGAATGGGGAACTCGTTGACTTTGCATTGCTGCAGGTGGGTGGTAGCTTTGACTATAGGGACGAAGCAGACGGTGAAGACATAAAGGTTTATGTAAAAGGGATCGATCCGGATATCGACGAATGGACCGGTAATCCAGACGATCCCACCACTGAGATCCAGATATACCGCAGAGGTCTTCCTGAATTGGATATTACCATAGATACCGATGAGAATACCTATGACCCAAAACAAGTATCGTCCCCGGACGTGATCACTGCAACGATCACCGTAAAGAACAACGGGGATGCAAAGGCAGAAGATGTCACGATGACGATCGATACCAATGGTCTGGAGCTATATGATGGGGATCTCACACACTCGTTCTCAACACTTGAGATAGGCGAGGTGACTGATCCGGTAGTAATTAAATTAACGGTACCACACCTCTGGGATGAAACCGATTTTGAGATCAAAACGATCGTTGATTGTTATGATATCAACAATGACCTGCATGGGTTCAACGAAACAAAGACCGTGACCGTGGTAGAAAAGACCGAACTGATCATCACCAAAACCATAACCAATGAGGTCTACATGGGTGAGACTGTACATGTACAGGTATCAATACGCAACGCAGGGATATGCAGGATCAACTTGATAGAAATATCCGATTCTATTATTGAAGAGCTGGAACTCATGGACAGTGTAACCCTTGTAAAGACGATCTCCCTGAATGCCGGTGAGACTCAGAGCCTGTTCAAGTACTCGTTGAGACCCATAAATACAGGTACATTCACCGCTCCTGCAGCAACCGCCATATTCACAGCATCCAATGGGAAGAAATACGAGTTCGAGTCGAATGAACCAGCGATCGAAGTGAACGGTCCGGATATAGGTATAACACAGGATGTCAATGTGTCAACGATCCAGCCTGGTAAAGAGGTGATCGTAACGGTGACTGTCAAGAACGATGGGAACAAGGATGCAAGTGTTACGGTTGGATCTACCACTCCAGACGAGGCAACGTTCATAAGTGGTGACCAATGTTTTAGCCAGGTCCTCGAGGGAAAGAGTTCAGAGAGCTATACATATGTGATTCGGCTGGATGAAGAGGGAATGGTCAAACTGCCCGCTGCCACCGCCACATTCATTGATATGGAAGACTACAGTGGCGAGAAGATCTCCAACACACCAGTGGTCACAGTAGT
>CAYRGB010000142.1:0-3893 GCA_964423715.1 uncultured Methanosarcinales archaeon
ACATACGATCGATGTCGGATTTTTCAGGCAGCTTGACCGGTTTACATTCATGGTTCGAAAACGAGTGTCCACAGCCTATGCTGGTAGTCGTCGCTCAATTCACAACGGACGTGGTCTTGATACTGTAAGATACCGGCAATACTATCGTGGCGATGAAATAAAATCCATTGACTGGAACGCGTACGCTCGGTCTGAAAAACTCTATGTCAGACAGTTCGAAGAAGACAAGTCATTGACCACTCACATATTACTTGATCGAAGCAATAGTATGGACTATACAGGTGGCGGGGTCACCAAGTTCGAATACGGTGCCATGCTGGCTGCGGGGTTTGCGTATCTTGTGACAAAGGACAATGACCGGTTCGCTATCTCAACGTTCTCAGAGGATGTTGATATTACAAGACCCCGGAGAGGCAGGAAACATCTGCTGCATACCATCGACCAGATGAGTTATACCAAACTCGGAGGCAAGACGGCTATCAAGGAGTGTATGATCCAGTATGAAAAGGTCATACACTCTCGTTCGCTTGTCATCATCATATCTGATTTTCTGGATGATCCCGCTTCCATCGAATCCGCGATCTACCGGTTCGCGGACCATGACCTGATGCTGGTGCAGGTGCTGGACAGGACCGAGAGTGACCTCGCGTTTTCTGGATATACAAAGCTTGAGGACCTTGAAACTGGTGCAGAGCTAAAGACATATATCAGTAAAAACCTCAAGCAGGAGTACCAAAAACATCTTTACGATCATATCAACAAGATCCGGGGTGTATGTGATCATGTAGGCGCTGACTTCTATGCCTTTACAACAGATACGCCGATCTTTGATGCATTCTTCCATACTCTTAGCAGGAGGCGATGACAATGCCATTCGAGAACACACTGGCTCTGGCGGCACTGGCAAGTATCATACCCCTGATCATCCTGTACCTGCTGCGTCCAAGACCCAGGCAGGTCAATGTACCGTCCCTGATGTTCCTGATGAACATCAAGCAGAAGAAAAAACGGTTCTATACATCCATTACAAAGATCATCAAAGACCCTCTTTTCCTGATACAGTTACTGGTGCTAATACTCCTCTCCATAGCTGCAGCCGCTCCTTTCTACACGGCAGAGGAGGACCTCAGCAGTGAACATACGGTCCTTGTGATGGACATGTCCGCAAGTATGCAGACCGAATATCGGTTTGACAGTGCGATCAATGTTGCAAAAGGTTATGTGAGCAAGAAGAACAGCATAATCCTTGCCAAGAACATTCCTGTCATTATTCTTAAGGGCGGGGGGGCGTCTGATACAATGGATGAACTTGATAAACTTGAACCCGGAGCCACAGTCGCAGACCTCTCGGCTGCAATATCGGCTGCCATGCGGCTTCTTTCACAGGAAGGCGGCAGGATCATCGTTATTTCGGATTTTACACACTGGGATGGGGAGGATCCCGTTTCTGCTAAGAATCTGGCAGAATCGTATGCTCTTGATGTGAACTTTATTAAAGTTGGAAAGACCACGAATAATGTGGGGATCATCCAGGGGTGGTTGGAGGCAGAGGATACTGGCTACACATACAACTGTGTTATCAAGAACTATGCTGATAATGGCAGGAACGTTGGGATCGAGATCAACACCAATAACGGTGGGAATCATTCATCGACCAGGGAGCTCAGCGTTGGTGCAGGTTCTACGAAACAGTTCCAGGTGACCAATCTGGGGACGGGTCTCGCAACCATACAGATCATTGAACCGGACAACCTGATGGTGGATAATATTGCCTATATCTCAATTCCGGGAACAAAGGAGAATGAGGTATTGTTGGTCACGGATACGGCAGGACTCCCCTCACACACCGCGTTGTCCCTTGTCCCAAACGTAAAAATGAGCGTCTCGCAGGGCGTACCTACGGACCCTGGTAACTACGGGGTTGTGGTCGTGGCTAACAAGAACCGTACCCTCTCGCCCAATGAAAGTAACCGGTTGAAGGGCTTTGTCAGGGATGGAGGTAAAACGGTATTCATCGCAAGCGATGCACTCTCCACCGGATCGGCAGACAAGGGTCTCCTGTCATTGCTTCCTGTAAACCCCATTGCTGTTACTGAGCCAGGAGGGACGGTCCTGGATGAAGTGCAGCCCACCAGGCTCACCGAGGACATCAAGTTCAGCGAGATCGCAGTGTACCGATTCCTGAATGTCACAGCACGGACCGGATCCACCACTCTTGTGGCAACAGAAGACGATGTCCCGATCCTGACCTACTGGTCTGTGGGAGACGGGACCGTAATGTACCTGGGATTGAATGATGTTTTGGGGAAGGAGGCCTGGAACAATTTCCACAACCTTCCTGAATATCCGGTCATGTGGATCAAGATCATTGGGTGGCTTGGTGGCATTGGCGATATCAACGATTACAACACCCGGACCGGCGCCATCGCTGCCCTGGCAACGGAACAGGAGATTACTACTCCCAGCACCACCATGAGGGTAGGGAAGGTGCTGTATGAAGAGGCAGGTTTCTACAAAATCTCGGGAAAACAGATCGCGGTCAACCTCTATGATGATCGGGAGTCGGATACCACCATTGACGCCTCAGGCGTCATTGACCGTGCCCTCACCCAGGACGAACCTGGGATCGTAAAGGAAACAACCTACACAGTCCACAAGTATCTGGATGACTACCTTATCCTCCTTGTGTTGCTGCTGGTCGTTCTGGAGATATTGATCATACGAAAGAGGGGTGAGCTCTGATGCTGACATTCGAAGATCCACAGATACTGGTACTTATAATACCAATAATTATTGCTGCCCTGTACCTGATACGCAGGGGTGCTGGCAGGAAACTGGTCCTCTCACGGTTCATTGTCCTATCCCTGCTGGTTGTGGCGCTGGCAGCACCATACACCATTACCAGCGACGTGACCAGTGACGATAATCCTCAGATCGTCGTGATATCCGATGAGACAAGTAACATGAACATTTTCAAGGATGGGACTGCAGACAGTCTGTATGAGGCACTGACAGCGAAGACCCCCACGACAATGATCCGGCTCACTGACGACCGGTCTGCCCTCGGTGATGCCATCATGCAGTATTCCCGTGGTGATAACCAGGTCGTCCTTGTAAGTGATGGGAACAATAACTACGGTGAGGAATTGGACCAGGCCCTTGATTTCGCAAAGAAGACAGGGACCACTGTGTATTCGGTACAGCCCGAACTTGAAAAGAACGATATCAGTGTGCAGATACTGGGAGACAAGACCGCGGTCGTCGGTAACGAGAACCAGTTCGATGTGGTGGTATCCCAGGCAGGGGACAAGCAGATCAGCTACGATTATGAAGTTAAGGCTGATGACACAGTGATCAGGAGCGGTACGGTTACCCAGAATACACGTAAACGAACGATACCTGTTCCCTATACCTTTGAATCCCTCGGCGCACAGACATTGAGCGCCACACTGACTCCTTCAAGTCCGGACTGGGATCCGATCAACAACCGATTCTACAAGGCGATCTATGTTGTCCCAAAGCCGAAGATACGATTCATCGGCGATGAGACCGACTCCCCTCTGGCCAAGATCCTGCTCAACCTGTATGATGTTTCAATAACGGATGATCTCACGGATATCGATGAGAAGAAAACGATCGTTCTGGACAACAGGAATATCAATAGCCTGTCCGGATCGGAGGTTTCCATGTTAAAAGACTATGTGACCGATGGGAATGGTCTTGTTGTGGTGGGTGGTGAACGAGCTTATGATATGGGCGAGTACCTGAACTCCTCTTTCGAGGAACTCCTGCCGGTAATATCCAATCGAACTGAATGGAAAGGCGGGCGGAATGTAGTACTTGTACTTGATGTATCGCAAAGTACATTCCATCATGAAACACTATCTGACATT
>CAYRGB010000143.1:0-3891 GCA_964423715.1 uncultured Methanosarcinales archaeon
ATGAGCATTTCCAAGTACATCAGTGGTGATAAGGGTATGTTCGAGTTCGTCAGGTTCGATAAGCAAAAACCTGGCATACTATCCGAACTGGGACCGTTCATGGACGATGTGATCGGCGGGCTGGTTGGCGGTGTTTCCGCCAACATGTATACGCGGGGTATGGCGGATGTAGCCCCGGTCAATAGCCATGCTGGCAAAAAGAAGGATGAGCTGAAAGATAGGACAAAAGAAGATAATACAACCAATAGAAGCGATGTGATAGCAGGATGAGCGCATTCCTATTGGCTGTACGAACGGGATTCGGCTTTCTTTCAACAATACCTGTAGGGATCACCATGGAGGGTCTCGATGAACTTGTAAAGAGAAGTTATCTCTTTACGTTCACAGGTATTGTGCTGGGGATCCTCATGGGAATATTTGCATACGTATCAGAGACCATATTTTCCCCATCGATCAGTGCGGCCCTCATAATTGCGTTTGTGTACTACCTGACAGGCTTAAACCATTTGGATGGGCTGTCGGATTTCGGTGACGGGACTACGGCACATGGTTCGCTGGAAAAAAAGATCAAGGCACTCAAGGATATGTCCCTTGGCATCGGAGGTGTGGCATACTGTGTGATCGCATTACTTGCCCTGTATGCATCGATCACCTCCCTGCAAATATCAGCATTGTTGCCCGGTTCATACGTGTTCTCATCACCCACAGGAATCCTGGTGTCATCTCTGTTCGTGGCAGAGGTCGGTGCAAAACAGGCAATGCTCACCATTGCAGCGTTCGGAAAACCGATACACGAAGGTCTCGGTTCGATGCTGATGAACAGCACGAACATGTCAAGATATACGATCGGTCTTGTTATGGGAGCCATTGCCTGTGTGCTGGCATTCGGCATCGTTGGACTCATCGCATTTGTGGCAGCCATTATTTCAGCACTGGTGGTCATGAACGTTTCCAACCGTCATTTCAATGGCGTCAATGGGGATGGGATCGGCACTGCGAATGAGATCGCACGTATCATATCATTGATCACGATCACTCTGGCACTGAGCGCGATAAGTTCCGGGTATGGAGGTCTTGCATGGACGCTGTTATAATGGCCGGAGGCCAGGGCCTGAGACTCGGAATGGGGGAGAAACCCTGTGTTGAACTGCTTGGCATACCCCTGATCTGCTATGTCATCGACGCGCTGGAAGAGGCGGAGCATGTCGATATGATCTATGCCACAGTTTCACCTTCCACTCCCAACACAGAGGAGATTGTAAATCGGTGTTATGGGGGTCGGGTCCCAACGATCAACACTGCTGGCGATAATTATGTAGGGGATATGGTATATGCAGTGGAATCAGCAGGGATCAAAGGTCCGGTGATGGTGATCATGTCTGATCTGCCACTCATCACCCACGAATTGATCGATTCCATCATCGTGGCATATGAGGATTGTGGGAAGCCCTCGATGTCGGTCTTTGTTCCCATATCCATATGTAAGGAGATCGGCATGAGGCCCGATACCGTCTTTAATTGGGAGGGGGAGCTCATCGTACCTGCAGGGGTCAATATACTGGATGCGGAGAACATCAACGAGGAGCAGGATTACCATAACTATCTGCTGACTGTGCCAGAGGTAGCTCTGAACGTGAACACTGCAAAGGACCTGAAGCACTGTGAGGATTTGTTGTTGAAGCGCCGGAGGGACCGGGTCGCAGGAGTTGCTGAACATGGATGAGAAGGTAAGGATGAATGGAAAGGGATATTCGTTGGATACGCTGAGTTTGGTCACCGGTGATAAGGATATGGGATACGATATCAGTGGTGTTGCCAAGGAGTATCTCCTTTTGTGTGAGGTGATCGATGACCCATATGCTCTTCCATTTCTGCTGGATCGGTTCAATTCTATGGAACTTCCCGATCCAGAGGCTTTTCGTCTGTCTCTGATGCGGATACAGGTCGATTCCGACCTTCGTATCAATGAGGATATGGAAAAGCATCAGCATAGGGCATACGTGGCACGTACCATTGAAAAACTGTTGTACAGTGAAGTCCTTCTTGAGATCGCCAGGGAACTTGATTTTACTGTTGATGAGGGATGAGCTGTCGGTATTGGTTTTAAGGGGACACATGATTTTTTATAGCAGGAATCTCCTATTTATTATAGAGGTAGTTCCGAAAGGTGCTTGAAGAATGTTCGTGGTCATGAACGCCTTTTGTGTGATGACTGAATGCCGATCGAACAAAAAAATGTTAGAATAATATTGGTTACTTGTTGAACATAAGATCATCATCGGGTGTTGTACTATGGCGGATACAGAAAAACCAGAAAGGGTTAAATCAGGAATCGATGGATTGGACGAAATGCTGTATGGCGGTTTCTTCAAGGGAACAGCGAATGTAGTATCTGGCGGGTCCGGTACCGGTAAAACGATCTTTGGATCACAGTTTTTGTATGAGGGTGCAAAGAATGGCAAGAAGACGATGTGTATCATCACCTCTGAGGAATCCAAATCTATCATTAAGGAGATGAGGACATCTTTCGGATGGGACTTTGAAGAGCTTGTGGAGCAGGGAAACCTGGTCTTTGTTGACATCACCGATCCAAGCCTACGTCTCCAGAAGAGTGTGGAGATCGCACCGTCCGAATTGATCAAGAGTTTCAAGAAATTGATTCAGAGTAAGATCGAGAAGGAGAAACCGGAGCGCCTGTTCATAGATTCTATCGAGGCACTGTTCCTGGCCATCGAATCAAATTACAAGCTTCGGACACTGATCGACGATGTGTTCGGTGTACTCAGGAAGTTTGATGTGACATCAGTGATCACGGTGGGAAAGATCTTCGGGCTGGATGAGATGATTGAGTATGGTGCCGATTCGGTCATCAAGCTGGATCGTGTGATCACGGGTAACAATCTTCAGCGCTCGGTCTATGTGATGAAGATGAGGGGTTCTGGAACCATCAATGAGGTGCGTGTCCTGAAGATCTCTAATAAAGGGATGTCTGTGCTCGCGCAGTCGCCATATCTTGAATAATATCAATAATCGATGATGCGGGCCACCTGCCGCCCCCATCCATTTCTTGTAGCATTTAATTTGTAACTAATGAACATGTCTGCCTCAATCCCTATTACGGATGAACACATGCATATTGACCCCCGCGGCAAGGGGTTACAGGCTGTAAAGGAGTTCCAGAATGTTGGTGGTACCCACATCATCCTTGTATCCAAACCCAGCTGGACGATCGGAGTCCATGTCTCACAGCCAGAAGATTACCGGATCGTGTTTGACGAGACGGTAGATCTTGTACGTCAGATCAACCAGATGGGTGTGGGTGCTTTCGCAGTACTGGGGGTCCATCCTGCTGAGATCACCAAACTGGGTGAACACATGGAGATCAGCAAGGCAGTGGAGATCATGAAAGAAGGCCTGGAAGTTGCATCCAGGTATGTGACAGAAGGGGTTGCGGTGGGCTTAAAGAGCGGCCGACCGCATTATCCGGTATCAGACGAGATATGGGCTGCATCCAACGAAGTGATGGAATATGCCTTCTCCCTTGCGCGCGATGCTGACTGCGCCATCCAGTTGCATACGGAGGATGTGGGCGAGCCGGAACTCAGGGATATCACCGAGCGGGCCCAACGCAGTGGTATCGCACTTCATAGGGTGGTGAAACACTATGCTCCACCCCTGGTGGATGTATGTGAAAAGCTGGGCATCTTTCCCGGAGTGCTGGCAGGCAAGGGCGCCATCGAGGAAGCACTGGAGCAGGGCAGCCGGTTCATGATGGAAACGGACTATATCGATGATCCGCAAAGGCCAGGGGCAGTGTTGGGACCCAAAACGATACCGCGAAGGACATTGAAGCTGCTGGATGTGTACGGGGAAGAGGTATTCTGGAAGGTG
>CAYRGB010000144.1:0-3866 GCA_964423715.1 uncultured Methanosarcinales archaeon
TTTTATCTAAAATTAGTACTATAGAATCAGTATAGATTCGAACACTTTAAATGTGTTGGTCAGTACTAGTCGTTAGTACTAGTTGTTTGCAGTAATGAGTATTTTGAATCTATCATGGATAAGATGAGCATTCTTTCTGCCTTCCTGGAAGAGGGTTATCAGATAAGCTCCGATGCAGTGGATCTTATCGCCAGCCATAGCTTGGATGATGCCCTTATACAATATATCCTTGAGAATATTGACGAATCTGTACTTGTCATTGGTCTTGAGCACATCGATGTGGTTTCCTTTGAGGCTGATCGCACAGGCACAGCACCTGAAGCGGTATTTAATAACTGCACCTTGAGTATTCCTGCTTCAGTTATGGATACTGATGGGGTCTCTCTCACTTCCTCTCACAATCCAGTGGACATCCTCTCCGATATAACGGATCGATCAACGTGTGTCGGTGAATATATGGAGTTCGTCCAATATTTTAGGAATCGATATACCAGACTCAGTGAGATGTTGCGGGGGCGTCTTCATGCCAGACCCATGGAGAGTCTGAGAGACAATCGCCGACGGGGCGGAGGTGGAGATCGCAGTGATGTTTCTATCATCGGTATGGTATCTGATCTCAGGACGACCACGAACGGACATCGGATGATAGAGCTGGAGGACCCTACAGGTTCGTTCCCTGCCCTTGTACGAGCGGTGGACAAGGACATCTATGATACAGCATCCCGTCTTGTGCTGGATGAGGTTGTGGGCATTACCGGGAACATTACCAATGATGGTAGTCTGTTGATAGCCAAAAGCATCATGTTCCCGGATGTGCCCAACATTGGACAGCGGCGGTCAGGTACCACAGGAAAAGCCATATTCACATCTGATGTGCATATCGGGAGTTCGACCTTCCTTGAGGATGAATGGTGCAGTTTCCTTGATTTCCTGCGTGGCGATACCGACAACGAAGAGTTACGATCGATATCAAAGGATATTCGATATCTGGTGGTGGCAGGGGATCTTGTTGATGGTATAGGTATCTTTCCCGGGCAGGAGAACGAACTGGATATACCTGATGTATATCAGCAGTATGAAAAGGCAGCTGAATACTTCAGGGATATACCCAAACACATCGCGGTGATCATTGGACCTGGTAACCACGATGCTGTCCGCCAGGCAGAACCGCAGCCAGGTTTTCCTGAGCGCATAAGATCCATGTTCCCTGATCGGATCGTGTTCGTTGGCAATCCTGCCATGGTATCTCTGGATGGCGTGAACGTCCTGATGTACCATGGACGTTCTATTGATGACCTTGTGGCCTCGATTCCGGGGGTATCCTATGAGAAACCCACCAGTGCCATGGTAGAGATGTTAAAGTGCAGACACCTGTCTCCAATTTACGGTAGTAGGGTCTCCATCGCACCTGAAAAGAACGATCATTTCGTGATCGACCCCATACCCCACATCCTTCATTGTGGGCATGTACATACGGTCGGTGTTCAATCGTACAAGAATGTCCTGCTGATCAATTCCGGTACATGGCAATCCCAGACCGAATTCCAGAAGCGTGTAAATGTTGTACCGACCCCTGCTCAGGTACCGGTTGTTGATCTATCAAACTTCAAAACATCCCTACTTACTTTCTGACCAGAAGCGTTCTTTATATATACTGCAAGCGAGTAGGCTACCACATGTCTGAGCTGAACATCCCGGATATACCTGATCTTAACACCCTCCTTAAGAAACAGGGTTATAGTCTGGCAGGTACACATTCAGCGGTCAAGACCTGCCTGTGGCTGACCCGTGCTATGAGAGGCGAAGGTGAATGCTACAAATCCCAGTTCTATGGTGTGCAATCCCATCGGTGTATACAGATGACCCCCACACTTGTATGCAATCAGCGATGTCTCCACTGCTGGAGGCCGGTAGAGGTGGATGCCCCTTGGCCTGAGAGCTGGGACTCTCCAGTGGAAATAGCGGGGTCATGTATCCAGGCACAGAAAAAATTGATTTCCGGGTTCGGAGGTTCTGCACCACGGGAGCGCTGGGAGGAAGGCAATAAGCCTAGCCATGCTGCAATATCCCTATCAGGAGAACCAACTCTTTATCCATATCTTCCTGAATTGGTAAGGGAGTTCAAAAGGCGCGGCCTCACAACCTTTGTTGTGAGCAACGGTACGATGCCTGAGATGATGAAGCGTCTTGAACCGTCCCAGTTGTATATGAGTCTGGATGCACCAGACGAGGAAACATATCGCAAGGTCTGTCGCCCAAAGACGGATGGTCTATGGGATCGTATCAACAAAACGCTGGACATCCTGAGCAAAAAGGACACGCGTACTGATATCCGTATTACTCTTATCAAAGGTGTTAACATGTTCGATCCTGCAGGGTACGCCGGACTGATAAAAAAGGCGAATCCTGATTATGTGGAGGTCAAAGCGTATATGCACCTTGGTTTCTCACGCAACCGTCTCTCACGAGATGCCATGCCTTCTCATGAGGAAGTGCTCGCGTTCGCCCGCAAGATCGCTGATCATCTGGGATATAAGGTGGCGGATGATGTGGAATTGAGTCGGATTGTCCTTCTCTCAAAGGACGGATCTTTTTCACATCTTGATCAACAATAGCGTGTATCTGGGTGACATCCAGCCATATCCAACACAATTCACTCATAATCTATATTTAAGATACTCAACATTAAGGTATCAGTTAGTTGGGTATCGTTCCAGAACTGTTGAATATTAATAATACAGATTCACCAAATTAATCTATATATAGCTAAGTTACATATCACATACCCCTCATCATGGAGCATCCTCAAAATGTCAGAACAATCTGCACATCAGAAATACGAGTTTAAGAAAAAGCTCGAGGACCTGAGGACCAAGAAAGGTCGTGGGACCGAGCTGGTTTCCCTTTATATCCCTCCGGACAAACAGATCTCAGATATCACATCCCAGCTCAAGATCGAATATGGACAGGCATCCAATATCAAATCCAAGCTGACCAGGACAAATGTACAGGGAGCCATCGATTCTCTTCTTTCCAGGCTCAGGTATGTGGAGGTGCCTGAGAACGGCATCGTTTATTTTACCGGTGCTGTCGATGTGGGGGCGGATAAAACGAATATGGAAACGACCATTATCGAGCCACCACAACCGATAATTACCTATAGGTACCATTGCGATTCGTCCTTCTTCCTTGAGCCTCTGGAGGAGATGCTCAAGGAGGCGAAGACCTATGGACTTCTGGTCCTTGATAGACGTGAGGCAACCGTGGGATTGCTGATAGGTAAACATATTGAATCATACCGGCACCTGACCTCCACTGTCCCGGGTAAGCAGCGAAAAGGTGGACAGAGCGCGCATCGATTCCAGCAGCTTCGGCTCATTGCGATCCATGATTTCTACAAGCGTATCGGGGATGCTGCCAGTGATATCTTCCTGACCGTTGACCATAAGGATTTTGAAGGTGTGCTGATAGGCGGTCCCTCCCCTACAAAAGAGGAGTTTATGTCAGGTGAGTTCTTCCATCATGAGATTGGGAAGAAGGTCGCGGGTCTGTTCGATGTGGCTTATACTGATGAGTCTGGTCTCTCAGAACTGGTCAATGCTGCTGGCGATAAACTGATGGACCTTGACCTGATGGTTGAGAAAAACCTGATGCAGGGTTTCTTCAAGGAACTGGTATCGGACTCAGGGAAGGCCACTTATGGAGAAGATAATGTGCGTGAGAATCTCATGGTTGGTGCGGTTGATATCTTACTCATCTCTGAGGACCTCAGGGCAGAAAGGACGACCATCCGTTGCACATCGTGTGGTTTCGAGGAGAAGGTTACGAAGGAACACAGGGCTGGTGAGGCTAAAGAAGCTCCAGGC
>CAYRGB010000145.1:0-3862 GCA_964423715.1 uncultured Methanosarcinales archaeon
CAATGGTTTTGCCATCAAGCAACACTTCTGCTGCGTCCACATCATGATCAATGGTGTAGTGTACTGCAGCGACCTCTCCGGTACGAACGTTACCTCCATCCGGGCTTGTCACCACGATCATGGTCTGGCTCTCGGAGACCACATCAGTTCGTTGCGATACGTCATTGAGGGAAACCAATTGTTTATCTGTTCCATCGAAGAGAGAATTGATCTTTGCAATAAAGATGGTTACCTCTCCCTGATCGGTGGTTTTGGTATAGCTGAAGATATCTCCCTCTCCTAGCTCTTCCTCTTCTTTGACCACATGTCCGTTCTTCCGGAGTGTCAGGGTGACAATATTGTCCTTGAATTCAGAAGAAGAGAGCGTATATCCATCTTCGAGTGAGAGGGGCTGGCCAACCTCCAGAGATTTCGATGTTCCACTTATCAGGTAGTCATCAGTATCTATCTGTGGATCAAGATACTGCTCTATCTTTATTTCAGAGCTTGCCATTCCATTCTTCTTGACCACATCAAGGGGTGTTATGCGCAGGATCAGGTAATCCGTCTCCTCATCGTCCTCCTCTTCTTCTTCAATAGTGATAAAGTATTCAAAGGGCTCGTTCTCCTTTGCGGTTCCCTCTCCATCATCAAGTTCCTCATTGTTGAGGGATGCTCTGATCCAGAGATCGCCGGTCTCACTGTTGATATCAACCACATGCAGGGAATACTCCTGTTCCAGGGAGATATCCTCACCCACATTGACGACACGTTCTGAATAGTGTATCATAGCCTCTGTATTCATTGCACTGGCAGGCATGATCGCTAATAATACTATACATAGGTACATGACCATTGTTACAAAATGTATATGTCTCATGGAGACTTCACCATCCAACATCGATCTGTATTATCTTAAAAGATAGAGTTATTTATATCTGTAGCAGTATATTCGTTTATCGGCTGTGATTGGAAAAAGGTGTACCTATGAAGTATGTTGTACTTATCGGGGATGGAATGGCTGATCATCCGATCAGCGAACTGGGCGATGTGACTGTGCTCCAGAAAGCACGCACACCGAATATGGACTACATGGCCCGACATGGTCGTGCAGGTCTCGTAAAGAATGTCCCGGAGGGATTCCCACCGGGTAGTGATGTTGCGAACATGTCCATCATGGGCTATGATCCTGCGAAATATTATTCTGGTAGGGCCCCTCTTGAGGCAGCTAGTATGGATGTGCCCCTGAAAAAGAGCGACGTTGCTTTCAGATGTAATCTGATCACGATCATTGATAATGTAATTGCGGATCACAGTGCAGGCCACATAACAAGTGCGGAAGCAAAGGAACTGATCGAGGAGATCGATGAGCAGCTTGGAAGTGAGAATATACGCTTTTATCCGGGAATCAGTTATAGACATCTCATGGTCGCATCCAACGATCTGGGGATACATGCGGACTGCACTCCTCCCCATGATGTGGTGAATGAGGATCGTGCTGCCCACATGCCCCGTGGGCCGGACAGTGATGTTCTGTGCAAGTTGATCGAGGATTCCATGTCTATCCTTGAGAACCACCCGGTGAACGGCAAAAGGGTCAGGGCAGGCAAGGGAGTTGCAAATTCAATATGGTTGTGGGGGCAGGGTTATGCGCCTGACATGACTTATTTCAAGGACCTATATGGACTCTCGGCTGCTGTGATATCCGCTGTGGACCTGATCAAGGGGATCGGGATGTATGCGGGCATGGATGTGATCGAGGTGCCCGGAGCAACGGGTTATCTGGATACAAATTATGTGGGCAAGGCAGAGTATGCGATCGCAGCATTGGATGATCACGATATAGTCTATGTGCATGTGGAAGCTCCGGACGAGGCGGGTCACATGGGGGATATGAATGCAAAGATCCAGGCCATCGAAGACTTTGATACAAAGGTAGTGGGTACTGTGCTCAGGTTGGCTGGGGATATGGATGATGACTGCATGATCATGGTGCTACCCGACCATCCCACTCCAGTATCCCTGCGGACACATACGTCCGAGCCGGTACCGTTTGCAGTATATCGGAGCAACGGGAATGATGTGGATGATGTGGCATCCTTTGATGAGGATGCGGTAGTGAATGGGTCACTGGGAATGGTATACGGATACCAGTTGGTGCAGTTGATGCTCGATATTGCTGTGCCCGAGCAATAGCATTGAACCTGATGAACGTTATATGATCAACAGTACTGGTCAGTTGTCAGCAATCTCTCACACTACGTTCTGGAGTATCCTGCTTATAAATACGTAAGGCATACCGTAATATATTTATTGCTGGTGATGAATGTCATAGTGTAAACTTTCAAGGAGTGATATAATATATGAAACGAGAATTGGCAAGGAAAGGATTCTTCCCCTCGATCACCCGATGGAACCCATTTGATGAGATACGAGATACACAGGATTTCCTGAACAACATGTTCAGGGGCCTCGTGCCGGGGTTCGAATTGGCCGGCGGCAAGACCCTTGCTCCATTTGTGGATGTCAAGGAAGAGGATGATAAGGTAGTCGTTACAATGGACATACCCGGGGTCGATAAAAAGGATGTTGATATCCATATAAACGACAATCTGGTAGAGATCAGTGCCAGGTGCAGCAGGGAATCCGAGACTGAAGAGGAAGGCTATGTGCAGAGAGAGCGGACCTATAGCAGTTTTTCACGCACAGTATCCCTCCCGTCAAATGTCACCGAAGAGGGTGCAAAGGCAAAACTTGAGGATGGTGTGCTGACCGTCACACTTCCAAAGGCTGAGGTCGAGGAGAGACCCCGGATAGAGATCGAATGACATATCTATAACGTATTTTACAATAAGGTCATTTGGTGGATACGGATCCGGGGTTCATGCTCCGGATCATTATCTTTTTTCATTGGTTTTTTTGCGGCATCAGTTTTTGGTTATCGTCATCCTTTACTCGGTTGGGGTAACTATCATCATCGCCGCATATTGATGTATCTATATCGTCTTATTAATCATTATCCGTAGATAGTCTTATTTATTCAGAATGCTATTCTTGCTGTATAGTTCATTACATGATCTAACGATCATATCGTTCCGATCCTTCTTGGACTTTCTGGATATTTGATCTCAGTGTTCATCTACTTGAAGAAGGATCTTCTTGTAGCATAGGTGTATATTTTGAAGATAGAAATGTTTACTGTTGATGATCTTCCTCTCATTCGAGAAGGGGACGATCTGTCCTCCATGATCTGTAGGCGCATCGACCTTGAGGATGGGGACGTGCTCGTCATCGCATCCACGGTCGTTGGAAAGGCTGAAGGCGTTGTGTTCTCATTGGATGATGTCATTCCAGGCGAGCGTGCTCTGTGCATTGCCAGTAGCAATGATCAGGATCCCAGGTTCGTGCAGGCCGTGCTGGATAGGAGCGTTGAGTGTCTGCTGGAATCTCCCATTATGCTTGTGCAAACAGGCAACGATCATGTATGTATCAATGCGGGGATCGATGATTCGAATGTGGATACGGGTCTCCTTGTGGGTCTGCCATCTGACCCGGATGCCAGTGCCCAACACATCGGCATTGGTGTCGAGCGGATATGCGGTAGTCAGGTGAGTGTGATCATCACCGATACCAATGGTCGGGCCTTCAAGATCGGGCAGACAGGCGTGGCGATAGGGGTCTACAGGATACATCCGATCAAGAACTGGCGTGGGCGTTCGGACCTGTTCGGCAAGACTATGGAGATCACTGAGGAAGCGGTGGCGGATGAGGTGGCTTCGGCTGCAAATCTCCTGATGGGGGAGGGTGACGGTGGATATCCTGTGGTCGTCGTCAGGGGATCTGATCTGTATACGGATGACGATGTAACGGTCAGGGAGATGTA